>JBGTHN010000469.1:0-2025 GCA_041746235.1 Pyrinomonadaceae bacterium
AAAGATTCAAGTCCTTCCATGCCATAAAAAGATTCGTTCTGTTCATCCAGATAATGTTTCGGCGAATGATCTATATCAAGCAAAACAGCATCGAACTTTCGAGTTTTATTCGATTCATCAAAGCCTGTTCGTGCCAGTTCAAAAAAATCACCTTGCCGCAATTCGCATCTTTTGTCTTCCGACAAAACTTTGCCCAACGGCACGAGTTGTTGCTTGTGCCAATTAATAACTTCCTGAAATTTATCAATTACCAAAAGCGTTTCGACATTTTTATTTTCCAAAGCCGCCACTGCCGTAAATCCAAGTCCGAGTCCGCCGACAACAACATCGAGTTTCCCTTTAAGTTCCGTTAATCCAATATGTGCAAGTTCTTCTTCCGCCAACGTAAAAAGACTCGACATCAAAAATTCGTCGCCGAGTTTTACTTCAAAAATTTCGATATTATTCAAACGCGGTTCCGGACGACGACGCAAAACTAATTCGCCGAGTTCTGTTATGTGATAAGCGAGTTCTTCGATCTTCATAATTATTTTGTCTCAAAAACGAAAATGTCGGATTCAACTTGAGCATAAGTTATATCAAGATGTTTCGCCAACCAATCAAATGTTTCGATCGAAAAAAAACAAATATGAGTGCAATCATTTTTGTAATGCCACGTTTTGAAATCTATCGAATCGTCATGAAGTTGCGTCATAACAGCAAGAATTCCATCATCTTTGAGCATTGAAAAAAGTTTCTCGAATTCCGCTAAAGGCTTGCTCAAATGTTCGACAACTTCGGTTGAAACTATAAAATCAAATTTCTTATCCAAAACAGCTTTATCCGTTTCATAAAACGAATCGTAAATTTCCATTTCAAAACCATCTTCGGCAAGAATATCTGCAAGCAACGGAGTCGGTCCGCAACCAAAATCAAGTCCGCTTGCACCGATTGCAAAACGCTCTCTTATCGGTTCAGCGATCCTTTCCAAAAACTCTCTGTATCTGATGTCGTCAGGATCATTATTATGTTCTTCATAACGAGCTTTTTCGCTTTTTCGTGAAATATAATATTTGGTAGGCACAAAAAGAATCGAGCATACATTGCAACGCCTGTATGCTCGAAATTTGTCTTTAAAAAAGAGTTCGTGGTCTTTTGAGTAACATAGCAAACATTTTATCGAATCTTTCTCATTTGTGATTTTCATTTATAATCAATACATTCTGAATAATAGCTACGTTTCTCCTTCAAATTCATTGCCAATTAATTCATTATCACGAAAAACTTCAATAGTTTCATAATCACCATCTGGAAACAACTGTATGCCATTATTTTGCTCGTATCTTATCACCCAAGAAAAATTTGACTGTGGTTTAATTGGAACAAACACAAGAGAAGACTTAGTTTTAGCTTTGAATTGAAACGCATATGGCTCTAATTGAACTGTGTATGAAGAATCACCTTCCCACACAGAAAACTCAATTTGTGAATCAGATTTCTTATTTTGCATTAAGAACCTGCTTTACGGTTTCTTTCTTCAAACCATTTCCGTTTTTCTTATTGTAATCATCAACCGAAATTTGTTTATCACGCCAAGCGTCGAGGTGTCCGACTTGGTGGACGCATTGGATCGTGCAGGTTGGGGCACACCATTTTTCGGTGATGTATTCGCGTGCCATATCTTTGTGAGTGTATTCGTGCAAGGAGATTCCGGGCGTGCCGCGTTGTTGTGAACACCAATGGACTAAGCCTTCTTCGCAGACGTATAAATATCTCGCTCCGGCACGGCAACGCCAATCGTATTCTTCGCCTTCGACGAGTTTATCTTGAAACCAGTTCCAACGGGCGTAACTGCTTTGTCCTTTGGCTTTGATCTCGGAATAGATGCGTTTTTCGTGGTCGGTCAAGCCTTTGTTCAAACCCATTTCGTCGTGAATTACGCCAACGGTTGAAGAAAAGCCGAGTTCGATAGCACGATTGGCAATTATTAACGCTTCATCTGGATTTGCTACGCCGCCACCGACAACTGAATTGATATTTACTTTA
>JBGTHN010000470.1:0-1723 GCA_041746235.1 Pyrinomonadaceae bacterium
CATTGATCGGAACTTCGACCAATATTTTGGTCAGTTCGATTGCCGAACAAGCCGGTCTAGAGCCTTTTTCGATGTTTGAGTTTGCTCCTTTTGGTTTAATTTTATTCGGTGTTGGAATGCTTTATATGTTTCTGATCGGAATAAGGCTTATTCCCGAAAGGCGTGTTGAAGGTGATTTGATAGAAAGTTTTCGACTTCAAGAATACATTACGGAAGTTGTTTTAATGGAAGATTCGTCATCAATCGGTTATGCGATAAAAGATGCTCCGTTAGTTAAAGAAATTGACGTTGCAATTATTGAGGTTATACGCGAAGGAGAAAATATTTCTGTGCCTTCGCCCGAAATGGTTTTGAAAGCAGGCGATGTTCTGCGTATTCGTTGCGATTTAGAAAAATTTAAAAAAATTCAGGCTCGTAGTGGAATTTTATTCAAACCGCAATTTAAATGGAGTGATGAGGACGTTGAATCACAAGACACAAAACTGGTTGAAGCGGTGGTTGCTTTGAATTCTTATTTTATAAATAAATCTTTGAAAGAACTTGGATTTCGAGAAAACTTCGGTGCGTCGGTTCTGGCGTTAAGACATCGCGGAAAGTTGATGCGTGAACAACTTTCGGATACGAAATTAAATGCCGGTGACGCTTTGCTTTTGGAGGTTAAATTAGACCGTTATAATCAGTTACGGCAAAATCCTTCGTTTGTAATTACATCGGAAATTGAACAGGAAATATTTCGCAAAAGCAAAATTATTCCCGCTTTGTTGATTGTTTTTGGGGTTGTTATAACCGCAACATTGGGAATTTTACCGATTGTAGTTAGTTCAATTGTCGGTTCGATTATGCTTGTTTTAGTCGGTTGTATAACGATGGAAGAAGCATACAAAGCGATTGAATGGCGGATAATATTTTTGCTTGCGGGAGTTTTAACACTCGGAATCGCTTTGAAAAATTCTGGTGCGGCTGAACTTCTTTCGGGAACAATTGTTCAATATGTCGGAAGTTGGGGCGGCGAGGTTGCACTTGTTTCAGCTTTCTTTTTGATCACATCTTTATTGACCGGCGTTATGTCTAATAATGCTACTGCGGCTTTGCTTGCACCGATTGCGATTGCTACTGCAAACACTCTCAACGTCAGTCCACGACCATTTCTTGTTTCGGTAATGATTGCGGCTTCGGCAAGTTTTATGACACCTGTCGGGTATCAAACAAATACGCTCATATACGGTCCCGGACAATATAAATTTGCCGATTTCTTAAAAGTCGGCACACCGCTTAACATAATTATTTGGATCGTTGCGACAATTTGTATTCCTTATTTTTGGGAGTTTTAAACAATTGAACAATTCAAAACAGAAAATAATATTGGATGTCTGAAATATGAAATAGTATAGCCTTTGTGCAATTCGACAGAAAATTAGTTATAATGTTGACTTAAATGTAAAGATTCGAGAACATTACATTTTAAGTATTAGAACAAGGGGTTTATTAGAGAAAAAGAGTTATGCCAAAAATTGCAGATATACAAGAAACACCAAATCCGAATGCGGTAAAATTTATTTTACGAGAGCCGGTTAGCCACGGAACTTCGCATCAGTTTGAAACAGCAGAAGCAGCAAAAGACAATGAACTTGCCAAATCCATTTTTGAAGTCGGCAACGTTGTGTCGGTTTTTTATATGGATAAGATGATTACCATCGAAAAAACTGACGAATCCGATTGGGAT
>JBGTHN010000471.1:0-4448 GCA_041746235.1 Pyrinomonadaceae bacterium
TTTCCCCTGTTTTCAACATTGCTGTTATCGCAGTTCCATTTGGGATCACAAAATTTGAAGTATTGTCTTCCGTTAAGATCGGGAAATCATTTATTTTGTCAAATTGTGCAACTTCATTTACTTTATCGTAAACACTTGCTACGGTTACGGTCTCATTATTCTGTTCAAGATTAATTCGACGAATTACTTTCAAACGTCCGTTGCTCATCGGTATAAAATTGACATAAAAATCATTCATACGATCGCCTTCATAGTTTAGTGAAACGCCATCATAAGTTGTGTTTGCAGTAATTTTTACTGTTCTGTTTCCCTGTGTCGTTTCTTGTCTTGAAACACCATCCGCTCGGAACGTAACTTTCGGTGCAACACTCGAAGCAATAGATACGTCCATACTTCTCTTTTCAATAGCAATCGTTTCAGGCGAAATTAAACGTCTCTTCAAATTGTTCTCAATTCTATTTTCTCTATTTTGCGAATAAAGATTAATCGAATTTTCGACAACTGTATCAACATTGTCACTAAGAGTCGTGTTTAGGCGATATGTTCCCGTTAACATCGAATCAAATCTTGTCATCGGTTCATATTGTCTGTTCCAATTCCAACTAACTCCATAATAAGTTGAAAGTGTGTTCAAATCATTTTTAAGTGATAACCATTGTCTTTCAGCGTTACGAATCAGACGATAATCACGCATAAAAGTATCTATATAAGCCGCTTTACTTAATACTTCTTCAACGTCTTTATCAGTTGATTTTCCGGCATCAAAATTTTGTTTTAACTGATCGGTCGAATTTTCAAAACTCGTAATATATTCGATCGCTGCATCTTCACTTCTTGAATTGTTCAAAACACTCCTGTCGAGTGCATTATTCATCGCCCGCTTATACAAATCGGTCTTTGTTTCGATATTTGTAAGAAGAGTTTTTACATCATTTGCTCTGACCGTATATGCAACTGCCGTGTTGTCCACAGGTAAGTTTGTCCAATCAAATGCAACATTGTAATAATTTGATAATTTATCCAAATCGGTCTTGATATTTAACCAGTTTCTTTCTGCTGCGTTTGCCAGACGATTTCTTTCCATAAAGGCATTGATCGCAGCTGCTCGGTTTAATACATTTTGAACATCTCCTTCAACCGATTTTTTTGCATCAAAATTCTGCTTTAATTTATCTGTCGCATTTTCAAATTCGGTAATATAACTAAATAATAAATCTTCCGAATCGGTATTATTAAGCGTACTTCGGTCAAGTGCGTTGTTCATACGACGTTTGAAATTATCTGTTTTGGTTTCGATACTTGTAAGCAATGTGCTAACTTCTTGGTCTGACACGCGATACGGTTTTTTATAAACACGAGTGTCATTCGAAACTGCTACGTTCCAATCAAAACTCACATTGTAATATCTCGCTAAAGTGTTTAAATCGGTTTTCAAATATCCCCAATTTCTTTGTGAACTTGCAGTCAAAGTATTTTCTTTCATAAAACTGTTGATCGCCGCAGCCCGATTTAACACACTTTGGACATCGGAATTGACAGATCTTTTTGCGTCAAATCTTTGACTTAACTCATCGGTTGAGTTTTCAAATTCAGTTATATAACTCATGATCGCATCTTCTTTGGCAGTATCATCAAATTTACTGCGATCCAAAGCGGTATTCATATCACGTTTATAAGTGTCTGTTCTAGCTTCAATTCGATTTAATAAACTCTTTACGGTTCTATCAGAAACTCTGTATGCTCTGGTCTGTGCCTGAACAAACGATCCAATTGATACGATTCCTGTTATTAAAAATAGCATCATTACTCTACTAATAAGATTTTTCATTATATCCCCCAAATTTCCTTTTATATATTGTTGTTGATTTGTTTTCATAATCTATTGGTTATAAGTGCAAGTGTTATGCCATCAACAGAAAAACAACCATAAAACCTGTAATCACAGGGTTTAGGAGAGATTTTGACTCTACTTTAATTTAACTTTCTGATTATTTCCGTAAGATTTTAATACGGTTTGTATGTAGTGATTTCAAATAATTAAAAGCAATTGCCAAGTTTAAGTTTGATCTTTTTTCAGTTCGACAGGTAATTTAACAATGAATTCTGTGCCTTTATCTTTTCCTTCGCTTTTAACTAATATGTCGCCATTATGTAAACGTATGATTTGTCTTGAAATAGCTAAACCTAAACCTAAACCACCATATTTTCTTGTCGTTGAAGAATCTGCTTGACTGAATTCTTCAAAAATATGTGGAAGAAATTCTTTTTCTATCCCTTGACCGTAATCTTTTATTCTGAGCAAAACCAGATCGTTTTCTCTCTGTGTAAATATCTCGATCTTTCCATTTGGCGGAGTGAATTTAATGGCATTACGAAACAGATTCATAAAAGCATTTTTGATGGTCTGTTCTTCACAATTGATCTTTTCAGAGTTGAGATTATTATTATTTATAAATTTGATTTTCTTTTCTTCGGCAAGCGGTTTTATTTCATTTACCAAGTTTTCGACCAGACTTTTAAATTCCACCAATTCTTTATTGAGTTTTATGTTCGTCGAATTTATTTTTGAAAATTCCAGTAACTCTTCTACCAATTTTGATTGTGAACGTATGTTTTTCTCAATGGTTTTGATAGCTCTTTGTTTTGTTTGCTCGGTCAAATTATGTCCCTCAAGTATTTTTGTCCAACCGGCAATCGAATTTAGAGGCGTGCGAAGTTCGTGGGAAACAACTGATAAGAATTCATCTTTGATTCGATTAGATCGTTCAGCTTGTTCTCTTGCTTTTTTCTCACTTCTTAATAATTGATTTTTTTCCTTTTGTGTTCTGGATAATTCGTCAACAGCAACCTCAAACTTTTGTCTCGAATTAGCCTCCGAATATGTAATGCTGAAAAGAAGAAAACTTAGCAAAAGCCCGATTATGGGAACTAAAAAAGTCCAAATAACCTCCGAATTTTCGGAAAAGGAAGGAAGTGATTTATATTGAGCAATCCATTTTCTTTCCGCAACATTTAGGTTTTCCGCATCAACCCATTTTGAATTTGTCTCAATCAATTCTAGTTGACTAACAGCAAATAGGTTTTCAGGATTAGTTGCTTCATCGTAAAGCAATATGCCGACTTCATTTTTGGAAATTGTTTGAGAAACTTCTGTTACAAAATCGTTTGCTCTAAAAGAGCAGAATACATAACCTTTGAGGAGTCTGTTTCTATCATCCGAGCTTTTTGGAAAGTCGCTGTTTTGATATACAGGTAAATATATATAAAATCCTATTTCACCTTCTTTATTATTATTCGGTAAAAGATTGGTAATTCCGCTTGCTGTCGGTTGTCCTGTGTTGTTTGCAGACTGCATTGCATCCTGAAGAACATCTTCAGTTGCCATATCAAAACCGATCTCTTGCTCATTCTGAAAATCTTTCGGTTCTATAAATATTACAACTATAAATTCATCCCTTTCGCCTTCGGGAAAAATTTTGAAATTGTTAATTCCATCATTGTTCAATTTCTGGGTTACTTTTTCCAGATCATCGGAAACTACTCTCTCAGCATATCCTATGCCTTGCAGACTCTTGAATTTTTCACTGATCTCAAATGATTTAATAAATTTTCTAAACTCATTTGAATTTACATTATCATCAGTTTCTATATATCCCCGAACAGCTTTCAAAAGTGCTATGGAAGTTGAAATTTTGTTATCAAATGCCTTTGTTAATACTTTTACTTCATTTTTAAATCGAACCCGATCTTTATTAATAGCATTTTGATAAAACAAAAAAGTCGCCCCGATTGTAATAAGTAGCATTACAATAAGGGTTAGAAAAGGAAGACTTAAAAATTCCTTTTTCCTAACTCTCTCGTTTTTTTCAGACATAAACTTAAAAATCCCAAGATAAATTCGTTGAAAAATACATTTATCTTTAAACTAAACAGTGCAAACATTATGCCAACATACTTTTTTCTAGGTTTACTTGAATTTTGGGGATAGTAACAAAGTAAATAATTTATAAAATCAATCGAATCAAAGGTTTTTGCAAATTTGTGTAATGAAACTTTACCCTTTATGTATCAATTTGTTACATAAAAGAGAATTTGATTGATTGATATTCTCAACATATTCCTTAAACCCTACTAATATTTGGACTTAATGTAACAAACTTATTTGGCATCCGAATTGCTTCTTTGCACAATGTCTTAGGAATTTAATAAATTTAATTTGAAGGAGTTATAAAAAAATGGAAGAAAGAGAAGGAGTTGGAGTAAATTTAATTTGGGCTATTACAATGTTAATCGCTGTTGCACTTATTGCCGGTGCAATTTATTACACCGGAATTATCGGTGGAGGGTCACAAGATAAGAAAATTGATGTTGAAATTGATGTCCCGTCCGCACCAGCTAAACCTAGCTAAATATTTTGATTTTTTAGAAAGAGAAAAGTGCTGCAAATC
>JBGTHN010000472.1:0-10205 GCA_041746235.1 Pyrinomonadaceae bacterium
CGAAGTTGCTAAAGTATCAAGAACAAGATCACCACTGACACCATCGGGAACTACAATTGTTGGATTTGTTCCGGTTCCAGCCATAGATGTAAAGGCTCCGTTCGGAGTAATTGTGTCAACTCCCGAATAAGAAGTTCCACCGCCGACAACATAATTTGCAACGCCCGCAATAAGACTTACTTCAACCGTTGCCGCTCCGCTTGTCGGATTTACAAGACGATAAATTTCAACCGAATTTCTGTTGTCCGATGAAATCTGTGTGCCGACAGGAGTTAAGGCAATTCCGCCGTAAGTTACGCCTGTAACTCTTGGGCTTGGAAATGCGGGTAATGTTGTTGTGGCAGTCGAAACATTGACATATAAAGCCCTCGATACATTCGTTCCAACTGTATGTGACCAAGATAAAGTCGTAACACCTGCCACATTGAATAATCCATTGCTACTTGCGGGAGTGTCTATATTAACTACTGCATAAACTTGTGTAGTTATGAGAGTAAAACATAATACAAAAAACAATGCTAGATACTTTAACTTTCTCAAAACTTCTAATCTTAAATTCATTTTCTTAACTCCAAATGATTAGCGGGCATTAATCAATTTAATAATTCTTGAAAGGTGCGAATGGTTTCTGGGGCTGGTTCGACACCTAATTCTTTATTTAATAATTCTTCTAATGTTTCAAATTGCTTCTGCACAGCGGCGGGTTTTCCCTGTGCCGCTAAAGTTTTCATTACCAATCTGTGTGCATCTTCTCTGAACGGGTCTTCACGCAAAATTTCTTTGGAATATTTTAGGGCATTCGACCATTTTCTTTCTTTAAAAGATAGTTTCGCCATCGCACTCAATAAACGAGAATGTTGTTCGGCAAAATATATCCGACGTTCTTCCGCCCAATCATCATAAACGCCGCTCATAAATTCACCTCTATAAAGTTCGTGTGCTTCTTCAACTTTTTCGCGGAATGATTCTATTTCTTTGTTGCGTTTTGCTTTTTCGGCTTCATTTATCAATTCTTCAAAATTTTCCATATCAATCGAATATGAAAATTCGGGGTTCAATTGATAAGCACCGTCGCGGAAAATCAGAAAATTCTGTTTCAAAGATTGTTTAAAATTCAAAGCCTTTCGAATATGTGAGATCGTCGGGTGAAAGTTCTTTTCGATCGTCTTTAAATCCTCTTCTCCCCAAAAGGTATCAATCAAAATATCCTTTTCGACTCGTCGGTTTCGGCTTGAAGCTATGTAACAAAAAATATCACGAGCCCGCTTCGTAGTCCAAGCATCCGAGGCAAACGGCGTTGACCTTTCCCTGTAAATTTCAATCGGACCAAGTAAATTTATCGTCAGGTCACTTATCGGATGAACCATTTCGCCAACAGTTCCCATAACATTCGGTTGAACGGTCTTTGCTTTTGAGAGGTTTTCTCTCAGATCGAGCGGTAGTTTTTCGATTATATCTTCATCATTAAAAAACTGTGGATTTTTTTGAATTTCCCGTTTTAACCAATGTTCATAATCAAGGCGTGCCGTCAAATCAAGCGTTCGTTGCAAATGCTCGAACATTTTTTTTCTGTTACCATTCAAACTATAAACTCTTGCCAGCAAAAGTGAATTCTGTGCTTCCTCATAACTGAGTTTTTGTTCGTTATGAAATTTTAAAAGTTCTTCAAGATGTTCGACCAGATTTTCGGTGTCGCCCTGTTCAAACCGAATCGTTGCCAGGCAAAGTTTTACTCTTATTATACCGAATTCGCTTTTTAATTTTTTTCTTTCTTTAAGCAGATTTTCCAATAATCCGCGAGCCTTCACGAGATCGCCACGCATTTTATAATAGGTTGCGTATTCTTCTTCAATTTCGTATCGAAAACGGTTCAATCCGGCATCGTCATAAGCCTTTCGTGAGCGTTCAAAGTATTTTACGGCTTCATCAAGATTTTCCGTCTCACGATAATAATGTCCGATCGCCTCAAATACCTCGCCGAGAACAGGTTTCATATTATAGGTCTGGCAAAGTTCAAGAGAACGATTCAGATTTTTAAACGCATCTTCAAACTCGCCACGATAGAGGTGCATTCGACCGACATTTAAATATCCGAACGCTTCTTGCGGCAACGAACTTCCGTCATCCCGAAACATTCGTTTTATCCAGCGAATTGCCTCGCCGAATTCACCACGAAAACCCGTCGGAATTGCCAAATTATGAGCAACGATTCGTGTGAATTTATCATTTTCAAGTTTTTCTGCCAGTTCCAAAGCCAAACGAAATTGCAATTCACATTCCGACCAATCGCCCAAAACTGCATAACACAATCCGCGTATATTGGCACATTTCATAAATGTGTCGCTTTCATCGGAAACAAGACTTTCCGCTTTATCAAGATATTCAAATGCTTCGGAAATTTTTCCCTTGCGACGGGAAATACTTGCCAAAGAATACAATGCTTCGGCTTCGCCCGTAACATCTTTTTGTTCATCGAGTAGTTTGACTGCCCGATTTAAAAGTTTTGAAGATTTGTCAAAATCCCCTTGATGTCTCGCAACTTCCGCCTGATGAAGCAAGGCTCTGGGAAATTTTCCCAAAGATTCCGGCGGAATTTTGTCGGCGTAAATACTAAGTGTAGTAATGTCTCCGCCTTCCAACCATTCTTCGCCGTGTTCGGCAATTATCTCCGCTGATTTTTCAAATTTTTCAGCTTTTAACAAATAAGGTATCGCTTTTTTCCAATTCTTGCTTTCGAGAAAAAATTCTGCGATGCGATTTCTCTGCTCCAGAACCTTTTCTCGCCCGATCTCAGACCGCAGACGACGTTGCAGAAAATCACGAAACAGCGGATGCAAACGATATTCTTCCGCAAAGTCTCCTTCGCCGACACTTGTTAAAAAAACATTTTTCTGCACGAGTTCCGGTAGAACCGCAGCACAGCGTTTGTCTGGAAACAAACGACTGCAAACGTCAAGCGGCATCGAATTCAGCAATGAAAGATGAAGCAATAATTCCTGTGTGTCTTGATTCTCACGGGAAAAAACCTCTTCGGCAAAATAATCGAAAATATCTTTTTCCGATTGCTGTAACATCTCTTGCAAATCAAGTTTCGGTTTTTCTGTGTAAGAATGAATTTCCTGTTCGGCAACCTGACGGACAAGTTGAAGAGCCGTGATCCAGCCTTCGGTTCTTTCTCTATATTCTTGAATTTCTTCGTCTTTTAATTCGACATTGAGCGTGTTTTTGAAAAGTTCTCGAACTTCTGTATCGGTAAAAAGCAGATCATCGCGTGTAATCACAAGTGCGGAAGATCGTGTTCGATGCTTCATCATTGCCAGCGGTGGAATATCCCTTGTAGTAATAACGACGTGCAACATATCGGAAGAATACTGCAAAAGACGATCAACCAATTTATGCACAAGCGTATCTTTTCCGATGTGGTGATAATCGTCGAGAATCAAAAGAAATGGTTGTTCAAAAGAATCAAAAATTTCATTTAATAAAAGATCAACCGATCTTTCCGGATATTGCAAAATTTCATCTTTCGCTTCATTGAGATATGCAAGAAGGGTTTCGCCAAAATCGGCTTTGATTCCTTTTATTCCTTGAATCAAGTAACCAATAAATGTGAATGGATCGGCATCTGTATGATCGAGTTGATACCAGACGAAATCGCGTTCTTGATTGCGTATAAAATCCGCAATCAAAGTGGTTTTTCCGCATCCGGCATCGGCGGCAATGAGTGTTATTGGAGAATTTATGTTTGCCTTTAACCTGTCAATTAGACGTGGTCTCGAAAGCAGTTCCGAAACAGGTCTTGGGGGAAGCAGTTTTGTTCGCAGAAAAAAATTAGGATTCTGCATATTTTCTCTCTAAAATGTCGAACTTTTTGATAGTTGGTAATGCAACTTATTATTACATAACCAGAACATTTTTTCGAGAGAATAATTTTTTTACTTTTTTTAGTCGAACTCAATTGATTCCGTTATTTTCTTTAACTTGGAAATTCTACCAAACGATTCTTCATAAACTCTTTTCGCATGGGATAAAGGAAAACCATAATGATCGAAATATTCTCGAATTTCATCACAATTGAAAGCTAATAAATCTTCATCTATTACTCCCAACACTTGTTTAGACCGTAAACGCCAAAGCGGAAGCGGCGGTTTACATCGTGATATAGCCAAAAGATGTGTGTTCGGCAATAATGAATTGACAAGTGTGTGGAAAAAGTCCGTGAACCAATCACAGTCAAAAATGTAATGTGTATTATCAATCACGATCAAACGTGGTTCTTCCGAATCGCTTTCTGAAATTCTAGCAAATATATTTTCAATGAAATAAGAAATACATTCTGGAGATATATCTGTAGAAATCTTGTCTAAATTGGTCGTTTTTTCCTTTAAGAGAATTGGTTCAAGACTTGTTGCAAAGTATTGTTGAAAAACCTCCCAACTATTATCGGATGAGTCAATCGAATACCAGACAACTTCTTTATACTTACGTGCAAATTCTGCCGCCAATGAAGTTTTTCCTGTTCCAGCACGCCCCAAAATTAACGTCGCTCCAAACTGTCTTGAGGAATTATCAAGCAATTTAATGAGTCTCGGACGCAAAATAAGATTCCCCAAATCCGGAACAATAAGTTTTTCGGAAAAGAGGCGAACGACACTTTTTCTTTCTGTTGAAGTTTCCGAGTGTGTCGGAACAATTTCAAGATGAGTTTCCGTATCGTTAAATTCAAAATTTTCGTGGAAAGAATATAACATTGTCATAACAACGTAAATTCTATTTACTTAACCTTGAGAAAAACTTGAGAAATTTGTAAAAATCCAAAGTGTTTTTAGCAAATCTCAAGTTTTTCTCAAGGTCTATCTATAAGATGTAAGATATTGATGCTTAAAACTCAAAAAGTTTGGCAAAAATATATGCTCTCCCGAATAAAAGAAGTATTTTTAGTTAGGAGATAAAAAGAAGTATGAAAAAAATAATAATCGCATTAAATTTAATTTTATTGTTAGCTTTTTGTGCCATCGCACAGAAACATAAACAAACTCCCGAAGTGGTTGAGAAAGATTCGCCGCAACCAAACGGAAAAAAATCAAGCGGTAATGCGGCTGATTCAATGGATAAAGTTTTGCTTGAATCGGGAACAAACCTCGATGCCAAATTGTTGAGTACTTTGGACGTAAAAAAAGCAGAGGTTGGTGATGAGGTAGTTTTGAAAACAACACAATCCATCAAACAAAATGGTGAAGTTATTATTCCAAAAGGAACAAAACTAATCGGACGGATTACTGAAGTTCAGAGAAAAACGAAGGAAAATAAAACTTCAAAGATCAGTATGATTTTTGAAAGTTTACAAAATAAAGACTTAGCATTGCCGTTAAACGCCAGTATTGTTTCAATTAGTAATGTTAGCAGCAATTTACGGGGAGGAGATTCGCTCGGAGCAGATGTAACCGGAAGTTCGCGTTCATCCTCAACTGCTTCGAGCGGAAGCTCAAGCGGCGGCGGTTTGTTAGGCGGCGTAACTAATACAGTCGGCGGAGTTACAAATACGGTCGGAAACACAGTCGGTGGAACAACCAACACACTTGGTCGCACCGTTAACGGAATTCAAATTACTAAATCAGTTGATGCTACGGCTCAAGGCTCATCTACCCTTTCGGCACAGAATAAAGATGTTCGAATTGAGAAGGGAGCTACGTTTCAACTTCAATTAAATCAATCAATCAGTAATTAATATTACTATTAAAAGTCATAAAATTGTGTTATTGTAGAAAAATACAAACACAATTTTATGGCTATTAGAAACACTGAAAACAACAAGAATATGTTTTTTTTCCCCGCTCGAAAACAAAGGATTTTTACCGGACTGAAAAAATTTATCAGTCTGATCTTGGTTTATGCTTTTGCGGCTAATGTTGCTTCAGCAGGTATTGCGGTTTTAAGGTCTAATGGTATAAATCTTACAAGCACAAACAGTATTGAATATTTCGGCACCAACGGAATTACAGTTTCGGGGGCGGACAGTTATCTTGCATATAGATCAAATGGCATAAGTCTGACAGGCACAGATGGAGTTACGGTTTCGGGTGCGGACGGCGTTACGGTTTCGGGTGCTGATGGCGTAACCTACACAAGCGGAAATGGTGTTACGGTTTCGGGTGCCGACGGTGTTACGGTTTCAGGTGCGGACGGCGTTACGGTTTCGGGGGCAGATGGCGTTACCGTCACAGGTGCGGACGGCACAGAATATTCTTCCAATTCAATTTCAATTACGACTCCGAACGGTGTTACGGTTTCGGGTGCTGATGGTGTTACCGTTTCAGGAGCAGATGGTGTTACGGTTTCGGGTGCCGACGGAGTTACCGTTTCAGGGGCAGACGGAGTTACCGTTTCAGGAGCAGATGGCGTTACGGTTTCGGGTGCTGATGGAATTACGGGTTCCGATGAAAACGGGGTTGTGTTTCATCTGGCAATGCCCACAAGCGTAACGATTTCAGCCACGGATGGCATAACTATTACAGGTGCCGACGGAGTTACGGTTTCGGGTGCGGACGGAATTACAGTTACCGGAACAGATGAAGACGACGAAGATTCTTCAAACGGATTACAAAGCATTGATCCGGAACTTGCACTTTTACTAAACCAAACAACCGATGACAGCAATCTCAATGCGGTTCTTGTATATCATCATAATCCAACCGAAACCGACCTTGATACTTTAAGACAGATCGGAATTTTAGGCGGGACAAAATTTAATTATTTACCATTCATTACGGTTTCCGCTACCAAGAGTCAATTAATCGAAGTTTCACACCTTCCTACGATTCGTTCAATTTACGGCAAGCGAACTTTGAACCTTAATTCTGACCCCTATTATGGAAAAACGGGAATTCATAGAGTTTCGTCTGACAACGACCTGCAAACAAATAATTCGGGTTTACCAATAACCGGCAGAAACGTAACTGTCGCAGTGTTGGATACGGGAGTAAATTCGCAACACAACGATCTTAACGGAAAAGTTATTCAAAACGTAAAACTCGTTGATACACAATCTGTTCCGGTCGGTTTTATCGCTCCAACTCCGATTGAAAATTTGCCGAATTCAGACTTATTGGGCGGACACGGAACATTTGTTTCAGGCATAATTGCAGCAAGTGGACTTTCATCTGGCGGAAAATATAATGGTGTTGCATCGGGAGCAAAAATCCTCGGTTTGAGTGCCGGAGACTTGGCTTTAACAAACGTGCTTTCGGGTTTTGAATACATACTTCAAAACAAATCCGCTTACAATATTCGTGTCGTTAATTGCAGTTTTTCCGCCAATACGGTTTATGATGCTCACGATCCCGTCAATATTGCTACAAAACTTCTTACGGAAAACGGCGTAAATGTTGTTTTTTCAGCCGGAAATTCAGGTCCCGGAAACGGCACACTAAATCCTTATGCTTCCGCACCTTGGGTTATTGCGGTTGGTGCATCCGACAAAGTCGGTAAATTAGCAAAATTTTCTTCCCGAAGCGGATTCGGTGCAAATAGTCCGACGCTTGTTGCACCGGGCGTAGATATTATTAGTCTTCGTTCAACCGCAACTCAAACAAGTGTTTCGGGAATCGCAAACGGAGATGTCAATCGCTTGACACCAACCGAATTACCTTTTTACACCGTTGCCAGCGGAACATCATTTTCTGCACCGCAAGTCGCCGGAGCAATTGCATTAATGCTTGATGCAAATCCGAATCTGACAACTGCCGAAGTTAAAGATATTCTGAGCCGAACCGCGACACCACTTCCGAATTATTACAAACACGAAGTCGGAGCAGGAATGCTAAATACTTATGCGGCGGTTTTGGAATCAGCTTTTCCAAACAGAAAAATGGGTTATTTCCGGGCTGTTATGGACAAAAACTCGGTTAAGTATATAACAGAGATTTCAAACACATTTAGTGGAACAACTGCTCAAAATTCTCCTGTTTCAAATAGCTTTTCTATGCCGGCAAACACAATACAAGCCGGAATTCACATTGCGTGGGCTTCAAATTCAAATGACCTTTCAATGAAATTGTATGATTCAAACAACGCTTTGGTCTCCGAATCAAATTATATAAACGCCACCGGATTAAACGGCAGACGTGAAAAGATTTTACTTAATACTCCATCAAGCCAAATCTATAAAACCGTCGTTCAACACACGGGAAATCTTGGAAGTTCGCAGGAATTTTTCGGAGCGGTCGAGTTAACTCGTCTTCAAATTTCACAGATCAATGACATAGCAAATCTTTCTACAGCAGATCAGAATGTTGTAAAGGAAAGTCTCGGTAAATTTATGATGCTTCCATTCGGAAATAGATTCCGTCCCGGTTTTGCGGTTAGCCGTAGCGAACTTGCTGAATCCTTTGTCAGAAGCGGATTTGTTCCACAATATGTTGCGAATAATTCTATGTTCCCGGATGTTAAAGATCTGACCACACGAAATGCAGTTGAAAGCGTTCAAAATAATCCACAGGGAAATTTATTTTATGATGTCGCATCCGGCGGAAATTTTAATCCATATCAAAATGCGAACAAACTCGTTTCGGCAGTCGCTTTTGTCAATGCCTCGAATCTGCAAGATCAACTTGTAACAGCGGTTTTGCCAATAACGATGACGGACAAAACTTCAATTCCAACAAACTTACGTCCATACGTCGCAGTTGCAATAAACAATGGTTTGATAAAATTGGACGGTAATAAATTTAATCCGAATCGGGCATTGACCAGACTCGAACTAGCAACGGCATTGGTTAAACTTAGAAATTTAACGAAATAGAGTTTTTCATATTTTATCAACTTTATTATGCGGGCAATTTTGTCCGCATTTTTTATTGAAGGTTTTCTTTTTGTTTTAATTTTATTTCTAAATTAACTCGTGATAAGATTTTTTTGTAATATCTATAAGAAAATCTTTTTTTTTAAGCATAAACCTGACAATGATGAAGGAGGCTTAATACAATAACGTAAATATAATATATGGATAAATTTTCAATCAAAGGCGGAAAACCGCTTCACGGAACTGTAAACATCAGCGGTGCAAAAAACTCCGCTCTGCCGTGTCTTGCCGCAACACTTTTAAGTCCGAAAACCATTACTCTGCATAATGTTCCCTATGTTCGTGATCTGATAACACAACGCCGTCTGCTCGAAGACCTTGGAGCAACCACTTTAACGCCCGATGTTCACACACATAAGATCACAGCAAATAATATCGAACTTTTTGAAGCACCTTACGAATTGGTTAAAACGATGCGTGCCAGCGTTCTCGCACTCGGACCGCTTTTGGGGCGTTTCGGCAAAGCAAAAGTTTCGCTTCCGGGCGGTTGTGCGATTGGAACTCGTCCGATAGATTTTCATCTTGCCGCATTTAAACAACTCGGTGCGGAAGTTTCATTAGAATCCGGCGATATTGTTGCGACTGCACCAAAAGGCAGACTCATCGGTGCGGAATTAAAATTTGATGTTGTTACAGTTACGGGAACTGAAAATGTAATGATGGCGGCGGTTTTGGCAACCGGAACAACAACAATTCACAACGCCGCGTGCGAACCCGAAATTGAAGATCTAGCCGACCTGCTCAACAAAATGGGAGCGAAAATTGAAGGTGCAGGAACGCCGACAATGACTATTGAAGGAGTCGAAGAACTTGGCGAAGCCGAACATTCGATCATTCCTGACCGAATCGAAACGGGAACTTTTCTAGTTGCGGCAGCAATTACAGACGGCGAACTGACGATCAAAAATTGCCAACCGAATCATCTTCTAGCTGTCATCGAAAAACTACGCGAAGCCGGAGTTGAGATCGAGCAATTGGACGAAACAACTCTGCACGTCAAACGCTCCGCAAACGGCTTAATCGCCAAAGATGTAACAACCGAACCGCATCCAAAATTCCCGACGGATATGCAGGCTCAATATATGGCTCTGATGACACAAGCCGAAGGAACATCAGTTGTTACCGAAACCATTTTTGAAAACCGTTTTATGCACGTCGCCGAACTTTATCGAATGGGAGCAGACATTAAAATAGACGGCAACAGAGCAACCGTAAAAGGCAAAACAAATTTAACCGGAGCAAGAGTTTTGGCTTCCGATTTGCGTGCATCAGCGTCTCTGGTTTTGGCAGGTTTAGCGGCGGAAGGCGAAACAACAATTGACCGCGTTTATCACATAGATCGCGG
>JBGTHN010000473.1:0-10685 GCA_041746235.1 Pyrinomonadaceae bacterium
TCGGTAGTGTTTTTTTCAAATTCTTGCTTAACATAATGAGGAGCATTATCATATTCACCTAAAACAGCATTTCCATTGATGTGCATACGTGCGTGGTATTGCATATAAAATTTATCAAACTTTCTAAATTCTTTGAAAAACATATCAGCTAAAGGGGTTATTGAGTTATCAAAAACTTCAACAATAGCAACTCTGTTTTTTATTACTTCAACCTTTGTGCCAACTGTTCGTATTGCTCTTTCTAGCAAAACTAATTCTTTATCCAAATCATCATCTTCTTCAATATCTTCGCCATTTGCACCTTTGATCATTATTTCGAGCGAACGAACAAGGTTTTGTGCGATGTATTCAATGAAAGGTTCGAGTTCGTCGGCATCGGCAAGTCTAAGAACAGCGTAATAATTTTCTTTATCTTCGGTTTTGATAATTACAGGCGGATAGCCGAATTGCATCAGAATAAAATTCATTAAGATTCGGGCAACTCTGCCGTTGCCATCGTCGAATGGATGAATACGGATAAATCTGTAATGAAAGAGCGAGGCAAGGAGAATCGGATTTACTTTCGACTTTTCTTTTTCTTTTCTAAACCATTTGATGAGTTCCTGCATTTTAGCGGGAGTTTCAATTGGCGATGCAAAATAGAATGTTTCGCCTGTAAAGGTTACTACGTGGTTTGGTTGAGTTTTATATTTGCCGACTTCGATCTTTCGTCGTGTTGATTGACCTTCAGATGTTTTAGCTTCTTTGTAGCTAGATTCTTTTAATAGAAGTATATGAAGTTCTCTTATGAAATTTTCAGTCAGAGGTGTTTCATTTTTGACCACTTCTTCGATCCATTTGATTGCTTCATCGTGTCCAGTTATTTCAAAATGGTCTTTGAGCGGTTTTCCTTGTGCGGTTATTCCAAACAAAATTAAGGCTTTTGTTTCGCCGTAAGTTAGAGAATTTCCTTCAAGGTTGTTTGAATGATAATTCCAATCAAGACGAAACTTTTGCATAATTCGCTTTTCTGCTTCCGCATCAATAGGTCGCAAATTATCCAATTCTTTTTTAAGTTTTTCAGCCGTATTTACAGAATTCATCAAATATATTTTCAAGTGTTTAAATTTTTAATGCAAGTAAAAAGTATATATCGTATTATTAATTTATGAAAAAGACACAAATTGCACTTATATTAATGACAATGATGATAGCTGTTGTTTCTGCGTGTGCTCAATCCACACAAAAGAAAACAGAATCGAAATCATCTAATAAAAATTCAAATTGTAAGCCGATTGAGACGCGATCGCCGAATGCAGCCGAACAAAAACCTACTTTTCCTGAACAAACGAGAGCTTGTGAATCGAAGACCAAAACTGAATTGGAAGTTACGGTTGTGGCGAAAGGTTTGGCAAATCCTTGGGGTTTTGAGCCTTTGCCGAACGGAGATTTTCTTGTTACAGAAAAATCGGGACAGATGCGAATTGTTTCGGCTAAAGGCGAGATTAGTGAGCCGATCGGTGGATTGTTGCCGGTTAGACAAGACGGCGTTTCGGATCTGAGCAAACAAGGCGGATTGCCGCCGATAACTGCTCGCGGTCAAGGTGGTTTGCTTGATGTCGCTTTGAGTCCGACATTTAAGCAAGATCGAACTATTTTTTGGAGTTTTTCGGAACAGAGAGAAGACGGTAGCGGAACAAGTGTTGCTCGTGGAAAATTGAGCGAAGATCGTAAAAATCTTGGAGATGTAAAAGTTATTTTTCGGGCATTGCCGAGTTATAACAATGGATTGCATTTTGGTTCAAGACTCGCTTTCGGACCCGATGGAATGCTTTATATTACGCTTGGTGATCGTTTTGACAGACCGAATCGTTTGAAGGTTCAGCAGTTGGATAATCATTTCGGTAAAATCATACGAATAAATCCTGAAGGTTCTGTTCCAAAGGACAATCCATTCGTAAATAAAGAAGGTGCGAAGCCGGAAATTTGGGATCTCGGACATCGAAATGTGCAATCGGCGGCGTTTGATGAAAAGGGAAGACTTTGGACGGTCGAACACGGAGCAAGAGGCGGCGATGAATTGAATTTGATCGAAAAAGGTAAAAATTACGGTTGGTCAGTAGTTACATTCGGTCAGGAATATTCCGGTGATCCGATTCCCGGAGCCGTTACGCAAAAAGAAGGATTTGTTTCACCGATTTATTATTGGGATCCGGTCATCGCACCTTCGGGAGCAGAATTTTATACGGGCAAATTGTTTCCTGAATGGACAGGCAATATGTTCATTGGCGGATTAGCGTCCAAAAAACTTGTGAGGCTTGTTATCAAAGATAAAAAAGTAGTCGGCGAAGAGAATTTGTTGACCGACCGCAATCAACGCATACGCGACGTTCGGCAAGGTTTAGACGGTGCATTATATGTAATTACCGACGAAGGAAACGGTGAATTAATAAAAATTGCTCCGAAAAAGTAAGTTAAACAAATAGCTGAGAAAATGAAAAAAGTGTGTTCAAATTTGGACGCACTTTTTTCATTTTCAATTAAGCTAAACATTAGATCGCATCCTTGTGAAAAATCTTGATATTTTTTACAGAACAGTTTAAATTCTAAAAAGTTGCTTTTCAAACACATTTTCTCTAGGTCTAAAATTCTTCAAAATATAAAATGTCACACAAATTTCAGATTGATCTACTCGGAATTATTGAGTTACTTTCAGAGCATCTTTACAGCAGTCCGCAGGTTTATTTGCGGGAACTTCTCCAAAATGGTGTTGATGCGATGCAGGCTCGTGAGTCTTTTAATAATGATTTCCAACCCAAAATAAAAGTATCTGTTTCAAATGGTGAAAACGGCAGATTAAATTTGCTGTTTGAAGATAATGGAATCGGTTTAACCGAAGATGAGATTCATAAATTTTTATCCACAATCGGCAAATCTTCTAAGCGTGGTTTAGAAAATATTTACGAAACGGATTTTATCGGACAATTTGGAATCGGTTTATTATCTTGTTTTGTTGTCAGTGAAGTTGTTTGCGTAAAAACACTTTCGGCAAAACCGGGAAGTCAGCCGATTGAATGGAACGGACGCGATGACGGAACTTATTCTATAAAAATTCTTGAAGAAGAAATTAGCGTCGGAACACAAGTTTTTCTTCAATGTAAAACGGGATTTGAAACATACTTTGAAACAGAATTTATAAAATCATCATTAAAAAACTTCGGCGGACTGCTTAAATTTCCGATAATTTTCAGCGAAGGCGAAAACGAATTGCAGATCAATGTTGAAGTTCCGCCCTGGCGGGAAGAATTTTACACTTCGCAGGAAGAGAAAGAAGCGTTTCTTAAATATGGACGGGAAATGTTCGGCATCGAATTTCTTGATTATATAAGGCTTGATGAGGAAGATAATGAAGTTTCGGGTGTTGCGTTTGTCTTGCCATTTTCGCCGAATCTGGCAAGTAAAAAGACTCATCGGGTTTATCTGAAAAATATGCTTCTTTCGGAAAACGCCGAAGGTTTATTGCCGGAATGGGCATTTTTTGTCAAAAGCATTGTCAACGTAAATAATCTGCGTCCGACGGCTTCTCGTGAATCTTTTTATGAAGATGGAAAACTACTTTTGACGAGAAATTTGTTTGGTGCAAAACTTCGTAGTTATTTGCTTGATCTGGCAAAAAACGAACCAAACAAACTTCGCAAAATTATCGAGATTCATTATCTTTCGATAAAAGCTCTGGCGATTGATGATGATGAGTTTTACCGTATGTTTATTGATTGGATGCCGTTTGAAACAACGCTCGGTTGGATGTCGCTCGATGAATATAAAAAGCTGAATCAACGAATTGCCTTTATTCGAAGCCGCGATCAATTCCGACAAATTTCGCAGGTTGCCGCTTCGCAAAATATCTGCGTGATCAACGCTTCATACACTTATGATGCGGAACTTTTATATAAACATTATGACCTTAATCCGGAAATTCCGGTCGAAGAAGTTACGCCTTCAAGTTTTTCGAGAGAATTTAGCTTTCTAACGCTTGATGAACAGGAAGAAACTGCTCAATTTATGAGGAAAGCTGACGAAGTTTTGCGTTCTTTTCAATGCGTTTCGGATATGAAAAGATTTTCGCCAACTGAATTGCCAGTTGTTTTACTGGCAGACGAAGAAGCCGGATTTCAGCGTTCGATCGAACAAACAAAACAGGTTACAAGCGAACTTTGGTCGGGAATTTTGGATAATATGAGTTTGCACGGTGCAGAAGATAATTCTTCGCAATTATGTTTTAATTTTTCAAATCCTTTGATTGCTAAGATCAGCCGTTCAAATGATGATTATCTGCAAAAACTTGCAATCCAAATATTATATGTCCAATCGCTTCTGCTTAGTCATCGTCCTTTAAATTCAAAGGAAATGAAGATGTTTAATGAGAGTTTGCTTGGAATGCTGGAATTTAGCATTGATATTGGAGGAGATTGGATTCAATGAGCGACGAAATAGAAAAAATATACGATCTACTTTATGACGCATACAGTCTTGAACATGGCAAAACGAAGATCTCAATGATCGAAGAGGCTTTGAGTTTAGCGGACATTTACGGCGACGAAGAATTACAGATTGATACACGCAATGATTTGATTGAAGCAGCAGTTTTCGGAGGTGAGCACGAAAAAGCAATTGTTGCTTTTTCGTGGTTGAATCAAAAGTATAAAGAATCTCCCGAATTAATCAATACTTTTGATTTTTTATGGAAATATAAGTGGATACTGAGTCAAATTTATAGTTTCCCGCATATAACGCGAAGCCAGATTGATGCGATATTTGCTGACGCAATTGAATGTTATAACGCAAATGGTGCAAGTTTGCGTCCGATCTATAAAAGTTTATGTAGTTTGGAAATGTATTCGGGAAACAAGGAAAAGGCTTTTGAACATTATCAAAAATGGCTGTCAACACTGAGAGATAGTAATTCAGATTGTCATGCTTGCGAATTGACTACACAGGTTGGTTTTCAAGGGTTTTATGAAAATGATGAACAGGCTTTGGATGTTGCTAAACCGATTCTTAACGGAAAAATGAAATGTGCCGAAGTTCCGCACGGCACCTATGGACGTATTATGTTGCCTTTAATAAGGCTGAACAGGTTTGACGAAGCCCAACAAACTTTTAACACAGGTTATAAAATGGTTTCAAAAAACAAGGATTTTCTATCGGAAATAGGAAAGTATTTGCTGTTTCAGGTTCTCACAAATAACACCAAAAATGCAGTCGGATTGTTTGAAAAACATCTGTCTTGGGCGGTGGAAACAAAGCATTTGGATGAGCGGTTTGAATTTTATAATATGTCCTGGCTGCTTTTTGATAAATTGGAATCAAACGGTAAAACAGAGGTAAAATTGCATTTACCGAATTCATTCAAGCATTATAAAGAAGATGGCATTTATAATTTGGCAGAATTGAAAACTGCGTTTGAATCACACTTATCTGAAATTGCAGATCTGTTCGATAAACGAAACGGAAATAGGTTTTATGCCGAAACGATTGAAAAAAATAAGAGTTTAAGAAAATATGCGTTTGAATTGGAAAAGCAAATTTCTTAATGTTTTAGATAATATTATCTTTTCAACTTTCTTTTTATTGTATTTACTAAGCTATTTAATTCACTAACTCCAAGCAATTTTGCGACGGTCAAAAATGTAATGCCGCCTAAACAAACCGGAACTAAGGCTTCGATCAGTTTGATGATGAATGTTTTTGTGCCGAGATAATTGGTTAGAAATTGATAGCTGAACCAACAAACAACGGACATTATTGCCGAAGCGATGGCGATTTTTATAAATGATGCGAAAATTTCTCTGCCATTGATGTGTTTGATTCGTTTTTTCATCATTAAAGCGAGTGCGAAGAAATTTACGAGTGCGACGCAAGAAGTTGCGAGTGCGACTCCGATGTGTCCGTAGCCGTAAGGATATTTGGGTGAAACTCCGTAATTTGAAAATATTTGCATAAAGAAATAACTTGCAAAAGCATTTACGACGATGGAGCAAAGAGCAATGATCATCGGTGTTTTGGCGTTATCAAGTGCGTAAAATGCGGGTGATAAAATCTTAATCGCGGCGTAACCTGTTAAACCGATCGCATAAGCTGCGAGTGCGTAAGCGGTCATTGGAACATCGGCTTCTTGAAATGCTCCGCGTGCGTATATTAAACGGATAATTGGTTCGCCAAGAATTATGAGTCCGCAAGCAGATGGAAGTGTGAGCAAGAATACAAGTTTGATCGAAGATGAAAGCGTGTTACGGAATTCTCCGAAATTTTGCTGGCTTGCCAGACGTGATAAAATGGGAATTGAAGCAGTTCCGATCGCAACGCCGAAAACGCCGATTGGAAACTGCATCAAGCGAAATGCGTATCCGAGCCACGAACGACCGCCATCAATCTGAGAAACGATCGCTAAATTTACCAAGACATTTATTTGAACTGCGGATGTTCCGATGATCGCCGGAGCCATCAGACGTGCTACTTTGCGAACGCCTTCATCGGCAAAATTCAAGATTGGAATAAATCGAAAACCGACTTTTATAAGCGATGGAACTTGCATCAAAAATTGCGACGCTCCGGCAACTAAAGTTCCGATTGACATTCCAATCATTGCCCACTGTGCTGCATCGGATGCAATTTCATTTTTGCCCGGAACAATCCAACCGCCGCCGCTTAACCAGTAAGCCATTCCAAGTCCGAGACTAATAGAAACAATATTAAAGACCGTTGAAGCCGAAGCCGGAATACCAAAATTTCCTTTCGTATTCAAAACGCCCATTGCCAATGCCGCCATTGCTACGAACAAAATGTATGAAAACATTATGCGGGTTAAAATAACTGTTAGAGCAGCTTTTTCGGGCGGAAAACCTTTGGCAACTATTGAAACAATAAAAGGTGCAAAAATTATTCCTAAAAGTGTTATTACACTTAAAATTACAACCAGAGCATTCAAGACAAGACTTGCTAATTTCCAAGCCTCTTCTTCGCTTTTCAAAATTTGATAGTCGGTAAAAACCTTAACAAATGCGGCTGACAAAGCACCTTCGGCAAACAGATCACGGAGAGTGTTGGGAATCGTAAACGCCGCTTGAAACGCATCATTCAGAAAACTTGCACCGAAAAAATTTGCGAAAATCACTTCACGAACTAATCCTAAAACACGCGAAAACATTACGGCAATTGAAACGATTCCGGCGGATTTGGCGACGCTTGTTTGTTTTGTTGTCGGAGATGTTTTGCTTTCCGCTTCAACAAGTTCTTCGGTTTCAATCGTAACTGCTAATTCTTCGGGGGATTCGGTTATTGGTGGTATATCTTCGGGTTTGCTCATCTTTATTTAGAGTGATTTTATTAGTCGAAAAGATTTTGCATTATTAAATTGATTTGGACAAGTTAAAAGAAAAAGGAAGTTGAGGTTTTCTCAACTTCCTTTTGATTATCTTTAAATAAATTTTGATCTATTCATCATCATCGTCTTCTAGACCTTTCCGCGAACCGTTTGGTAAACGTATGCGGGATTTTGCAAGTCTTTGATCCATTTCAAGTGGAATATATCTCATCGGAACTGCTCCGCCGAGTTCGCCTTGCACAAGCGGAACGAGATAATTTTGGAAACTTCTAAAACGTGACACGTTGCCGCGTTGATTAAAAATTACGAACAGGAATTTTCCTTGTCGTGTTGTTATTTCTCCACTTAAAGTGCTTACTCCACCATCGGTTCTTCCGAGTGTTCCGGTTTTTCCAACGACGCTTCCACGGAAAAATCCGGTGTTAAAACGATTTCTGAGCGTTCCGTCATCAATTCCCGCAACCGGCATAACATCGGCAAATGTCATTTTGTTATCTTCTAAGTAATCTTTGAATGTTCGAAGTAGCCGCATTTGAGCCCTCGGTGAAACCCGATTGATTCCAAGACCACTGCAAGTTGCAAGGTCAAACTCAGATGGTGAAACTCGTGCGTTCATTTGGACTGTTCGGGCGACTGCGTTGGCACCACCGATCATTTCACCCAATCTTTCAGACAAAAAGTTGTTTGAAAAAGATAAAGTTACCTTAACTATTTCACGTAATGGTGCAGATTCGTGAACAAATAACATACGAACATTTGAAGGAAGTCCTTGAACAGAAGTATTTCCGCTTGTAATAACGCTTGGGATTATATTTACCGTACGGCTTTTTGGAGAATTGGAAACATAATTTTGCCATGAACGGGTTGCAGCCGTTGAACGTGTGGCTCCATTTATTGTTTTTTCAAGAAGACTTGCTGAACCACTCGATGAACGACTGTAATTCATTGAAAAATTATCGGTTACAATCAAATCACCTTCAACTTTGCGAATTCCCATACGATTTAATTCATCAGCAATCGCAATGGCGTGTTCATAAGCAAATATCGGATCGCGTCCCGAAACATATACATTTCCCGTTAAAGTTCCGGTTGTTTCGTCAATCGCACCATCCGTCCAGACGCTTGTAGCAAAACGATAATTCACACCAAAAGTTTTCAAAACTGCATAAGCTGTAGCAACCTTTACGTTTGATGCCGGATTAAATGTGTTGTCAGAATAGTTGTCTAAAACAACATTGCCTTTTTCACTTTCAATCAAAATACCTGTATATCCCGGTATATCAACTTCTGCTAAAGCCGGAAACGAAGTTCTTATCGTCCTCGTAACCGTCGTTTCTGTTGTATTTGTCGGACGGTTTATCGGCTGGGAACTTCCTGTTTTGTTCACCAACGGAGTCGGAGATGGCTTCGGACGGTTGACATCTATATTTTGCATCAACGGCGGTCTGGTAGTTTGAGCCTCAGCCACAAAACCAGTTGAAGCAAAAACGATTATTAATGCAAAACTTAGCCAATAGGCTTTTTTAATATTAAAACTATTATTCATTATATTTTTTTGTTTAAGTTGTGATGTGGTTGGCTTTCAATTGGGTCACAAAAAGGAAAGCTGAAATTAGTATAACACAACATCACTAATTTTATAAAAAACTTTTTGAAAATATTTTGTATATTCTCAAAAACAAACGCTTATAAGATGTCTAAATTAAAAGATTAGATGCTAATATTTAGATTTTCTTATGGCAGTAATATAATTTACTTATAGATTAACAAAGTGTCAAATGCCGAAGTATTCCAAATTAGTTTTCAATTAATTTATTGACAGTCTTTATCGTTAGCCATAAAATTATATTTACTGACGATTTGTGAAAAAAATAACTCAACCAATTACGATTAAAGCAATAAAAAAAGCTCACGCTGAAAGAATCTCGGAGATTCAAGAAAGGCTGGCTGAATTTGCCGCTGTGTGGAAGAAAGGAAATGACTTAAGACTTTGGGAAGAGATGGTCTTTTGTTTTTTTACGGGCGGATGTTCGGCAAAAATGGGACTTAATTCGATTGAAGCGGTTCGTCCTCTTTTGATGGATGGGACGCACGAGGAATTGACACAGGCTTTGCTTGGAAAGCATCGTTATCCAAATGCCCGAGCAGGTTATATTGTTGCTTCGCGTGGATTTTTGCAGGAACATTGCGGAATGCGTCTGCGTAAGAAATTAAAGAGTTTCGAAGACGATTTGGAAAGACGGGATTGGTTGGTTAAAGAAAAGCGTATTAAAGGATTAGGTTATAAAGAAGCGAGTCATTATCTGAGAAATATAGGGTTTAAAGGTTATGCCATTTTAGATAAGCACGTTTTGCGTTCAATGGCGGAATTAAAAATAATTGAAGACCCAAAGCCACCAAATAACCGTTCGAGGTATCTAATCTATGAACAACACCTAAAAAAATTTGCTGACCAAATAAAAATTGACTTTGATGAATTGGATTTAGTCCTATGGTCTATGAAAACAGGCGAGATTCTCAAATAAATGAGATATTTCCTGTAAAATTCATTTAGTCATTTAAAAAGAGAGGAATAATTTTATGAAATATAAAGTATTTTCGTATAGTCTTTTTCGATTTCCTTTGGGCGGAATAAACAAAATTTTGGTCTTGTTGATTCTGTTATTTAGTTTGTCAGCAATTTCCTTTGCGGCGGATGATGTGCAAAACATTAATCTTGAAGACACAAAAAAATTACTAAAACAAGCAAAAAAACTCCATCAAAATGGCAAAAACAGAGAAGCAGAAAAAATATTACGCCAAATAATTGCACGCCAACCACAACAAACTGAAGCCAAACTTGACCTAGCCTATATTTGTTTGAAGGAAAAACGCCTGATCGAAGCGTTTAATTTTGCAAATGAGGTTGCTACCGCCGATAGCAAGAATTCATACGCATTTGCAATTTTAGGAGCGGTATATCTAGGTGCCGGAAATTTCGATGAAGCACGGATTTTGCTTAATAATTCTCTTCTGTTGAGCAGGAAGGAAGCATTGGCATGGGCGGGATTGGGAATGCTTTATTTCTATGAAAATAGAAGTCAGGAAAGCATAATAAATTTGCGTGAAGCCGTGTATCAGAATTCAAAAGAGCCGGATTTTGTATTTGCTTTAGCTCAGGTAACTGCTCGTTCCGAAAGATATAAGGAAGCTGCAGATGCTTATGAAAAATATCTGAAAATTGCCCCGAATAGTGATTTTGAACGAAAAGATCGCATAATTGGGCTTATCAAATTTTTACGCTATCTTGGTAATCAAACTTCACTTTATGACCTAGCGGGAG
>JBGTHN010000474.1:0-8645 GCA_041746235.1 Pyrinomonadaceae bacterium
ATCTACCAATTCCGTTTCGCGCCGTTGCCACGGATTTGGTCAGTGCAGAAACGGTTGTTTTGAAAGACGGTTCGCTGGCACAGGCTCTGCGGGCAACGATGGCGATTCCGGCGGTTTTTGCTCCCGTTGAAATAAATGGAAAACTTCTTGCCGATGGTGGAATTCTAAATAATATTCCAACCGACGTTGTTAAAGATATGGGAGCCGACATAATTCTTGTCGTAAATATCGAAACACAGTTAGGTGATCGTTCGTCGTTGGATAATTTGATCGGTGTATTGGGACAGACATTTATTATTGCAACGGTCGAAAACTCCAGAAGAAGTTTGCGTCAAGCAGATTTTATTATTGCACCGGAATTAAAAGATTTTTCTTCATCAAGTTTTAGCAATGGAAAGGCAATTATTGAACTTGGTTATCAAGGTGCAAAACAAAAAGTCGCTTTGCTTAAAAGCCTCTCGCTTGATGAACAGGCTTGGCAAGAACATCTCGAAGCACGTCGTCTTCGCCAAATTCCGGTCTCAACACCTGATATAAAATTCATAGCGGTCGAAGGAGCAGATTCGTCAAAAGAAAGAGAAATTGTCAGAGAAAAACTAAGTGAAAAATATTCTGATAAAGAGTTAAACAAAAGCGAAATTGAAAAAGACCTGACCGAATTAACGGGAACAAAAAGATTTGACAGTCTTGGCTATGAATTAACAAAAGACAGCAAAAACGAAGGGCTTTTAATTCGTGTGTATGACACAAAGGAACGCAGCGAAGGCAAAACAAATCTCGACTTAGGATTAGAAATAAATAACACCGAATCCGATACAACAAATTTTAATGCCAGAGGTCGTTTAACATTTTATGATCTCGGCGGATTTGGTTCTGAATGGCGAAATGATTTCAGCATCGGCTCAAGAACTTTAATTTCCACCGAATATTTTCGCCCGATAAATGAGAGCCGTTTTTTTATCGCCCCAAATGCACTTTATGAAAATAGAAAGGTTGGGTTTTATCAAGATGGTGATAGATTAGCAGAATATTCATTTGAAACAATCAAGGTTGGACTTGATCTTGGTTATTCGATCAATCGTCAAAGTGAATTGCGTTTCGGCTATCAGATCGGAAATCAAAAAGTTACAAGACGAATCGGCGATCCGTTACTTCCCGAATTAAGCGGTAGATTCAGCGTTGCTTCGCTTGAATTTAATTATGATGATGCCGACAAATCACAGATTCCCACAAAAGGTGTGAGGTTTAATAGTTCCTTAAATTACTTTTTAGATGCACCGGGAATAACTTATGGATTTCCTCAAGCGGAAACTGAATTTTATGCACTACATCCGATAAACGACCGTTATATAGCTCTTGGTTTTGGTGCAGGCGGAACAAGTTTCGGAAGAACTGCACCGCTTTTTCAACAATTTGCAGTTGGCGGTTTGTTCAATGTTGGCGGTTACGGAAATGACGAATTCCGCAACAGTAATTTCCTTCGCGGTGGCTTTGGTTTTTTACGTAAAACTTATTCTTTCCCGACATTTTTTGGAGGAAATTTATATCTTGGCGGTTGGTATGAAGGCGGAAGTTCATTTGAAAAATTCGGTGCGGCACGTTACCGCCAAAGCATAACGGGAGGAGTTTTAACAGAAACGCCATTCGGTCCGATATTTGTCGGCGGAAGTTTTGCCGAAGGCGGACGCAAAAAACTTTATTTCTCGTTAGGACGATTCTTTTAATTTACTAATTTTTACATTTTTATAATGACTTTATTTATCAAAAACTTTTATCTAAAACTTACTTTATTTTTACTGATTTTTACGGCTATTTCGGGACTTGAAATAGCTGTTCAAGCACAGGAAAAACCTGCATCAAACAGCAATTCAAATAGTTCCGCACCAACTCCGATTCCGATTCCAACTCCAATTCCTATCAGCGATGTCGTTACGAAAACAGACGCAACTGCACAAAGATTGGAAAAAATTAAGGAAGGTATTAGCAAAAGTCCCGACGTTGCGGTTATTAATGCGGATTTGCCAACATTAAAAAATGAATTGGATTTGCGTGTTACGGAAACTAACAAATTACTTTCCGTCCGTCCTTCGCTTGAAACACTTCGCACCGTTGAGCAAGATTGGCAAGCACTTTCCAAAAATATTCCCGTTTGGAAAAATGATCTAAAATCTCAAATTACGGTTCTTGATAATTATTTAAAAGAATTAAACGATCTGAAAGAACAATGGCAAAAGACTTTGGATTCTCTAATCAATCCAAAATCTGAAACTTTAAGTAATTCAAATATTAATCAAAACGGTCAAACTCAAACAACAACAGAAGTTCCCGCTGAAGTATTAGAAAAAATACGTTCAACAATAGCTTCGATCGAAAATGTTCAAAAACAAATTGAAGAAAAACGTGCTCAATTGCTAACTTTACAAACCCGTGTCGCTAAAGAAGAAACCCGAATAAACGAGATACTTTCGTCCATAAAAGAATATCGTGAAGAAGCATTAACACATCTTTTTATCAAAGACAGTCCGGCGATATGGAATGCACATAGCAAAGTTGATTCGGTCGGTGGGATGGCATCTGAAGCAACTGATTCTTATTCAACACAAATAAATGCTTTGAGCGAATATGCAATGCGTAAGAGCGAAAGTTTTGTTTTGCACGGAATTATCTTTTTATTATTTCTGGGAATTTTATTTTGGGCAAGAAAACGTCTCCGTCCGATGGTTGGGAATGACCCTGAACTTGAACCCGCGTTTTCTGCATTCCAACTTCCCTTTGTCGGAGCTTTGATCTTATCAATTATGTTGAGTAGTTGGTTTTATCCGCAAGCACCTCGTATGCTTTCGGCGATACTCGGAGCCGCCACTTTGATTCCCGGAATAATTTATTTACGCCGAATTTTGGAAAAACCGCTGTTTCCGATCTTAAATGCCTTGATGATCTTTTATTTAATTGATCAGATAAGACAAGTTACAGCAACATTACCTTTACTTTCGAGAATTTTATTTATTGCCGAAATGCTTGGTGTGATAATTTTTCTCGTTTGGTTTCTGCGTTCAAAAAGACTTTCAAGCAAGATCGAAGTCCGACACCAACGCATATTTGTTGTTATTAAAAAGGCAATTCCTTATTTGTTAGGTTTATTTTCGATCGCATTGATCGCAAATATTTTGGGTTTCGTAAGTCTTTCAAATGTTATCGGCAACAGTATTTTGGGCAGTTCTTACATCGCACTTATTCTTTATACAGTGATTCAAATTGTTAAAAGCCTAATTATTTTTGCATTGCGTGTTCCGCCTCTTTCCAAATTAGGAATGGTCGAAAATCATCGTGAAATACTCAAAAATAAAGTTTTCAAGCTTTTGAAATGGTTGGGAATAATATTTTGGGCAATTTTAACTCTAAATTTGTTTTCTGTCCGCGAAACTCTTTTCAGCTATATCAAAGAATGGTTGATCGCTGAACTCGTAATTGGTTCGATCGCAATTTCTTTAAGCGATGTCATTATTTTTGCCGTTACAGTTTGGCTGGCTTTTGCTCTTTCAAGACTTATACGCTTTATTTTAGAAGAAGATGTCTATACAAGAGTTAATTTAGGCGGCGGAATTCCTTATGCAATTTCGACGATGTTGCATTATGCAATTCTCGTCGTCGGATTCATTTTCGGCATTGCCGCATTGGGATTTGATCTGACTAAATTCACGATTCTTGCCGGAGCATTTGGTGTCGGATTAGGTTTCGGTTTGCAGAACATTGTCAATAATTTTGTATCAGGTTTAATTTTACTTTTTGAACGTCCTGTAAAAGTTGATGATGTCGTTCAAATCGGAACACATCAAGGCGATCTAAAACGAATCGGTCTGCGTGCAAGCGTCTTACGAACTTTGGACGGTGCGGAAGTGATTGTTCCGAATGGTCAACTAATTTCTGAGGAAGTTACAAATTGGACATTTTCCGATCAACAAAGAAGACTCGAAATAAATGTCGGCGTTGCTTATGGAAGCAACCCAAGACAAGTTATGGAATTGCTTACAAAAGTGGCAACGGAAAATGATGGTATTTTGAGTGAACCTTCTGCAAAAACAATCTTCGTTGGCTTTGGCGATAACTCGCTCAATTTCCAATTACGTGCGTGGACAGATAGCGATCAATGGGTTGGCATAAAAAGCGATTTAACTCTTGCAGTTTATGACATTTTGGAAGAAGCCGAAATCGAAATTCCTTTCCCGCAAAGAGACTTACACATTCGTGGGATTGATAAAGAAATTATTAAACAAATTCAAGATATGCCTAATAGAGAAAAATAAAACCGTCTTGTAAGTTTATAATTTTTTTTTACACTTTCGGAAAACTTATTGTTAAAGTCATACGAAAAGACGATAATTACAAAACATTGGATTAAATAGAGTATTTTTAAAATTTTCTTATGTTCAGAGTCCACGCTGATGGTCATTGATAATTAAATCCGACAATAAGTTTTTCAATTCTGAGCGGTGAAACCGCGTTCCGAAAATAGCCAGATGTGAAACGTCTGGAACAGTTCGATTCAGATTTCGTGCATTGAAGACGCACACAGAAGAAATTCTGTCGCATCTTCAATGCTAAAATCTTTTATTAAACGTAACCAGAAGCTGTCGCATCTGGCTATTTTCTTAAACGCGGTTTCACCGCCAAAGAAAAAAGATATTTATTATCGGATTATTTAATCAAAGACCATTAGCGTGTTGCAAATGTCAAGCGAAGCGAAGATATTTGCTTACGAAGCCGCTCTAAATATAGCAATGCTTTCAGTAGTTTACGTAAAATTTCCGCTTCGCTTCGCTGGCGGAAATACAAACTGAAGTTTGGACTCTGAACGCTTCGCAAATTATTAGATAATTTTAAAAACAGAGTATTAAACAACTTGTTTGGAAAATGCGGACAAAAAAAACACGAAAAATTACATAGTGAAACCGAAAAAAAGTAAAAGTGATAGATATTCAAAAAATGGGCATTCGTGGTTACCCGATAATCTCTCTCTGCCCGCTGAACTAATTGAATCCGAAGCGGTTTTGACTCAACTTTCAGATGTTTTTTTTTCAGCAAACTTATTTAACAATAATTTATCTACGGAAAATCTAGATAAAGAATTACCGGATGTAACGGACACTTATCGAATTCTTGTTGAGCAAATTCCGGCAGTTGTTTTTATTGCTTTTTTTGACAAAAATTTTGGAGAAGCCTACGTCAGCCCGCAAATTGAGAAAACGCTTGGTTTTACGCAAGAAGAATGGCTAAATGATCCGGTGCGTTGGTATCGGCATGTTCATCCTGAAGACAAAGTGCGTTGGAGTACGGAAGTTGCACAGATGTTTTTAACGGGTGAACCGCTTCATTCAGTTTATCGCGTTTTGGCTCGTGACGGGCGTGTGATGTGGTTTCAGTGCGAAGTAAATATTATTCGCCACGCTGACGGACATCCGTGGTTTATACATGGTGTCGGTTTTGATATTACCGAACTTAAAGATGCAGAAAAAGAACTAAGTAATAAGGAAGAAATGCTTAGCGGCATTTTTGAATTTGCACCTGACACGATGGTTGTAGTTGATGTTGATGGAAACATTGAACGTGTAAATGCACAGGTTAAAAAAATGTTCGGCTATGATCCAAAAGCATTAAAAGGAAAGCCGATTGAAACACTAATCCCGAAACGCTTTCACAAACGGCACGAAAATCATCGTAACAATTACCTTGATGATCCGCATTTGCGTCCGATGGGAGCGGAACTTTCATTATATGGCAAACGCAAAGATGGCAGCGAATTTCCGGTTGAAATAATGCTTAGTCCGGTTAAAACGGAATCGGGAGAAATGGTGATCGCCGTCATACGCAATATTACCAAACGCAAAAAAAATGAAGAGGCTTTGCGTGAATATGCCAAACGTATGCAGGTTTTATCGCGTCGTCTTATTAAAGTTCAGGAAGCCGAAAGACGTGGAATTGCTTTGGAACTACACGACCAGATCGGTCAAATTTTAACGGGACTCAAGTTGAAATTGGAAATGATTGAACGTCTTCCCGAAAAAGAAATCAAAACTCAATTGGATGATGCGAAAACACTTGTTAATGAGATACTTGTTCGCACACGGGAACTATCACTTGATCTGCGTCCGGCAACTCTTGACCATTTAGGTTTATTGTCCGCATTAATAAGACATTTTCGGGTTTATACTTCGCAAACTCAGATCGAAGTTGATTTTCAACATTCGGGACTTGAAGGAAAACGATTTGAGGCGGAGTTGGAAACAGCAGCTTTTCGGATCGTGCAGGAAGGCTTAACAAATATTGCCAGACATTCCACAGCAAAAAAAGCACTGGTGCATATTTGGGTAAATGAGAAATCATTAACTATCGAAATTGAAGATAAAGGAAAAGGTTTTGAAGTTGAAAAAGTTTTTTCCAACAGCCAATCCAACGGATTGACAGGAATGAGGGAAAGGGCTTTATTATTGGGTGGAGATTTTACGATCAAATCCGGTTCGGAAGGAACTCAATTGACAGCCGAATGGAATCTTGAGAAAAATATTGAACCGAATCTAAATTTGAGTAACATTTAATAAAATGAAAAAACCGACAACTTCAATCGTATTGGCAGATGACCACCGTATAGTTCTTGAAGGTTTGCATGCTCTTCTGGATGCAGAGCCTGATTTTGATGTTATCGGGAAAACCGGAGACGGATTAAAAACACTGGATTTGGTGAACAAACTCAATCCAGATGTTTTGGTGCTTGATCTGATGATGCCCGGAATTAATGGTTTAGAAGTTGCCAGACAGATCAACAAACAAGCTCAAAATACTAAAATAATTATCCTTTCAATGTATGACGATGAGGGTTTTGTGCTGGAGGCACTTGCCAATGGAGTGGCAGGTTATGTTTTGAAAGATGAAGGTTCGGATGATCTTGTCCAAGCTATCCGCGAGGTAAAGAACGGACATCGTTATTTAAGTCCATCGCTTTCTGATCGAGCAATTGACGTTTATGAGAAGATGACCAAAGCCAAAACTACGGACAAATATGAAACTCTCACGACACGCGAACGCGAAGTTTTTCATCTATCGGCTGAAGGTCTTACAAATAATGAAATTGCCGAGCGTTTAGGAATTAGTGTTCGGACGGCGGAAACTCATCGTTCACATTTGATGAACAAACTCGATATACATAATCAGGCAGACTTAACCCGATACGCAATCCGACGTGGAATTATTTCGGTGGACTAGATTTAAGATTCAAGATTTAAGATTCAAGATTCAAAATTTAAGATTCAACGGTTTCTTTTCCAAATTCCGACGTTTCTTTTCCAAATTCCGACGTTTCTTTTTCAAATTCCGACGTTTCTTTTTGAATGCGAAATTCAAACTCTTGAATCTTAAATCTTAAATCCTTAAAATACGTAGTCTTTCTTTAAAAAATACGTAGATTTGCGAATATCAATTTTTTTATAAATATTTAATAATTGATAGTTCTTAACAAAATAATAATTTTTGAAATTAAAAGAGTTATTGCCAAGTCTAACAAATTTTAAAGGAGGCAAAAGATGGCAGAAGAAGTTCCATATGGTCGGATTACACAGAAAGCTCCGCCTGTGAGCGATGTTCATATTGTTTGGATTACTGCGGGTTTAGGATGTGACGGTGATTCAGTCGCTGTTACAAATGCGACTCAACCTAGTATTGAAGACGTATTATTAGGGGCAATTCCCGGTCTTCCAACCGTTCATTTACACAATCCCGTTTTGGCTTATGAAAACGGCGATGAGTTTATGGATTTTTATTACAAGGCGGCAGCGGGCGAACTTGATCCGTTCGTATTAGTCGTCGAAGGTTCGATTCCAAATGAAAATTTGAGCGGTGAAGGTTATTGGGCGGCACTTGGGACTGATCCCGAAACAGGTCAACCAATAACGACAAACGAATGGATTGACCGTCTTACACCGAAGGCTTTGGCGGCTGTCGCTATCGGAACTTGTGCAACTTACGGCGGAATTCACGCGATGGAAGGTAATCCGACGGGCTGTATGGGCTTGGCGGATTATTTAGGTTGGGAATGGAAATCAGCGGCAGGAATTCCGATCGTCAATGTTCCGGGTTGTCCTGTTCATCCTGACAACTTTATGGAAACGGTTCTATACTTGCTTTATCAAGCCTGCGGTATGGCACCGATGATTCCGCTCGATAATGTCGGTCGTCCCGAATGGCTTTTCGGAGCAACGGTTCACGAAGGTTGTGATCGTGCAGGATATTATGAGCAAGGTGATTTTGCCGAAGAATACGGTTCGCCGAAATGTATCGTCAAACTCGGTTGTTGGGGTCCGGTTGTAAATTGCAACGTCCCGAAACGCGGTTGGACGGGCGGTGTCGGCGGGTGTCCGAATGTTGGCGGAATTTGTATCGGCTGCACAATGCCGGGATTCCCTGATAAATTTATGCCGTTTATGGATGAACCACCGGGAGCAAAACTATCTTCGGCAGTGGTTACAGCTTACGGAAAAGGCATTAGTGCTTTGCGTAGTATGACCAACAACACTTTGAACAAAGAACCAAAATGGCGGCATAACCGCAATGAACTAACCACGGGTCATAGCCCAAAACATTATTGATAAGGAGTA
>JBGTHN010000475.1:0-19648 GCA_041746235.1 Pyrinomonadaceae bacterium
GGAGACGGAAAATTCGATGCAACGGTATTCAGACCATCAAACACAGTCTGGTATGTGAACAGTTCATCATCAGGAGTTCTCTCGATCCCATTTGGACTGAGCGATGATGTCCCACTCGCTTCCGTTTATTCTGTTCCGTAAATTTTGAAGTTCAATTTATAAAGAAAGCCCGAAGCAATAATGTTCGGGCTTTCTTTATTTTTTCTCTATATCTAGCCATCACCCCGAGGAGTTGGCGTTGGAATCGGCGTTGGTGTTGGTGTTGCCGTCGGCGTTGGTGTTGGCGTTAAAATTGGCGTTGGTGATGGCGACGGTGACGGTGTTGGTGTTGGTGTAATTACAGGCGTTGGTTGTGGATTCGGCAAATCCGTATTGCCATCGCTGTCTCTCGGAACATCTGCTTCCAAAAACTGAATGTTACGAACTCCAAGTTGTGCTATAGCTTCAACTTCCGGTCTTATATTACCTTCTAGCGGAGAAGCAGTTTGAGTTCTAATTCTAAATTCCAGCTGCCTTAGTAAAGAGGCTTGTGTTAAATCAAATTGTTCTATGGGTTGGGCAAAAATAGTTCCTGTTGCTGAAGGCTGAAGAACGTATTTAAATTTTAGACTTACAACGTATTCGGCAATTACACTATCAATGAAACCTCTGCCTTTTATACCAAAAGCCCGCCGAATAAGTTTCCCATCGGCATCAACAAAATAATGCTTAATGTTTATACGTTTAAGTGTGGCTGAATCAAGTCCTTCTCGTGTTCCGGTTGCAAGATTACCTGACTCACCAAAGTAGTTCAAACCCAAATCATCGCCTTCCGCCCAAAAAATTTTATTTGCTCCGCTATCAATACTCGTTATAGTTCCATAAACTCCGGTCGCTCCATTGGTAAGAAAATAGATTTCTCCAACAGTAAAATCTCCGATTCTAGTTGGCGGAATAGTTATGCTTCCATTGGAATAATTTGTTGATCCAATAGGCAAATCAATGGCAGAGAATTCCGCATCAACTGCGAACATCGTAATTCTGTCAGTCCTTGGCAAAACTGTCGTTGCCGGATTTGCATCTTTTACGTTTGTTCCGGCAGGTATATCAAAATCGGATATTACTGATCCAATTCCAACATATCCGCGATTAGTCGGATCAATTTCCGAGTCTGAGCGAACTGTCAAATAATCAGTAACAAACTGTGTCGGCAACCATATATGTGGCACACCAAAAAGTCCATCGCCAACCGTCAGAACATCGCGAGTTATATATTCTTGAGAATTGCGAAGATTTTGCTCTGCCGAGGTTACTTCATAGTTTGTATTAGCAGTCTGAATAGTTCCCCGCATCAATGCAAATACAGCGGACATCACGATCAGCAGTATTACAATGGTAACCATTAGCTCCATTATTGAAAAACCTGCTTGTTGTTTGTTATTTCGCAATTCTTTCATAACTTAAACCATTAACTTATCAACGCAATTTTTGGCGGAATCCGGTTGCCTGAACATATTGGAAAAATGGTGTTCCCGGCGGAAGTTTATTCGGCGTTTGAAACGTAATATCAAAACTCCAATTCCGACGCGGTGGCGAATAAATCGGAATTCCACCATCCTCATACTGTGAAATTGCTTGGGTTGAATGATAAAGAGGAATAAATGAACCGGTATAATTCCATGGAACATCTCCGCCCCATATCTCCAGAAAACGCGGAAAATTGTGAATTCCTCCATTGATCTTTTCACCAGCCGCATTTCTGCCCGGTAAACTGTCCATTCCCGAAAGCGTAGTTCCCGCAATTATTCCCGCACGCACTGTTGTAGTCTGAGTTACATTTGTTGTATTTACATCAGCTTGCCGATAATTATTGCCGCCATTGTTTGCCTCAGGACGCATCGAACTTAAACCGTCGAACCAGGTTTTTGACAATGGGAAAAAAGCATCACCGACTATTGAAGCCGGAACTTGTGCACCTGTATAACCACCATTATTGAGCGTCGAACCATCGGCAGGAATGGATAACACGCCCGTTGAATTGTAGTTGCCCCAAATGTAAACCATATTCTCCGTAGTGACCGTAATTCCTTTTGTCGGAGAAAGTTTTCCGCTAGCAGCCGTAACACTTAATGTTTCGCCATCAAATAGTCGAACTCCACGACGAAAATAATTGGTCGGACGCTGCACGACAGCCATTGAACGATCTAATCTATTGCTAAAATCAGATAATTGAAAAACAAATCCGGTCGTCGGCAGTTCAGTTAGATCTCTCTGAAGTCTTCCTTTTTTGCTGAGTCCGCCCGCTTCCCAACCAAAATCTATAACATCTTCTCCGGCATCCAAAGTATTATTTGATCCGTAAATGTCCTCATTATCAACGATGCCGTTTGTGCTTATATAATTTGAACCATCTGCTAAATATTCGACTTTCTTTTTGTCTCCGCGACGATCGGAAATATAAACAATATATCCCTCAGCATCATTTATATTTGTGCTAACAGCATTTGTTCCGGCAAGAAGATTCGTATCGTAAACGCCATCTACCCAACGGGCAAGATTTCGCATATTAACATCAATAACACTGATAATACCTCGTTCATAAATGTCGTCTCTACTCAATGAACTCTGATACCAGCCCTCGCGGACATTATAAATATTTATCGGATAAATTGAATTGTAACCTGTCGCTGTCGGTTGGCGTGCGATATTACCGCTGTCTTCATCAGCACCGGCAGGCGACATACTGATAAGTCCTGTATCAGCATTAAAACTTGGAGATGTAATAATTTCGCCATCCGCAAAATGTCTGTAATTCTTTGTTAGATTTACTAAATCAAACCCGTTTCCATTTCGGTCACGACTGCCTTGAACATAAGCCGCCCAGATAGGACGTTGCAAATAAATAATTCCGTTCGGCTCGCCAACCGTCATTCCCATACTTAAAATTTCCTGCGTAACATCCAGAGTTGTGCCATCGGGTTTGACGATCTCGATCAGTATTTTCCCTTGAATCCCTGACCCCGGCGGAATGTAATAAGTGTCGTTGACAACAGTATCTTTGATACCTCGAACTGTTTGAGCATCAGATTGAACCAGTGGAGAAATTGTTTCTATCTGTTTTATCGGCGTTGAATCTATATACGCTCCCGCATTTGAAACTCTATTTAGAGCTTTTCCGCCAGCCAGCGGAATCGGATCAAATCCGGTGGCATCATTTTTTAGTAAAACTCCTTTTCCCGCCGGAATTCCCGCAACATTGTCCGCACCACTTCCCGCATCAAAATCATCAAATAATATGCGTATTTTTGCCTTTTTGTGATAGCGGGAATCTGCCAAAAGTTCACTATCCGTAGGTAAAGATCGTTTAATCAACTCAGCTGTTGAATTGCCTTCAAGCTCCAGAGGTAATTTTATTTCGGCAGCTCCGGTTGTGCGTGTCAACACTTGTCCGCCAAAACGATTTAGAGATCCCGAAACAGGTTGCAGAACTGATGTTATTTCCCAATCCGGGTTAGCAAATCCATTTGGACTTCCCGGGAAAAACCCTCTCATTCCTTCTGTAGCTCCCGGAAAATTAGGTCCGCCGCCATATCCAAATCCGGCTTTTACACTTCCACTTCCGACAGTGCTTTGAACATCTACACCATTGACTCTTACCCAAACATTATTATTTGTATTCAGTTTTCCATTCCGCCAAACATCTCGCACAAATTCACCCGCTGCGGATACTCGTTCAAGAAAGCGTGTGTTCTGAATTGCATAAATATTTTGATTACTGTGAATTCTTCCATTGAAAGTCATAAGCGGACCGGGATGAATCTCTATGTCTTCATTACTGAAAATTCCGAATTGAAAAAGAGGAACAAGATAATTATTAAATTCACGTTCCAATTCAACCTCTGTTCCGGTACGTGTCATCAATGCCGTTGAGGACATTTTGTAAGGAACAAGGCTTGCATAAAGTCCTGCATAAGGTCCATCGGAGATATTTACACGCGGATAAATATTTGCAGGCAAGCCCTGAATGGTTTGCAGTTGGTTTAATCTTTCTGTGTCTTCTCTTAATGTTTGGTTAAATGAAAATCCTTCTGTGACCAACTCGTTCGGATGGTTGGCGGCAATGTTATTTAAATCTTCTGTTGTCGGGCTGAATTTCTGCCGAAACAGATCGCTAAAATCGCTCGTCATTTTTTCAATTCCGGCGACTGAGGCATAAAAAGTTTGCGTTCTCTGTAAATCTTTTCCGGCAATGCGTGCCTCACTCGAAGAAAATGCTAATGCCGTCATTCCAATTACTGCAAGTATTGCAACAATAATAATCACGATAGCGAGTGCCGCACCTCGTTCATTATTTTTTTCACTTCCAATCTCTATATTTGGTCGTAGTTTGACAAATTTCTTCAAAAACATTTTGCTCTCCGATATTTCTCGCATATTCTAGCTCGTAAAGCGAGATTCATTGTTCAAATAAGCAACTCCCGATATTTCACCGATCTTTCCGGCGGCACCTGTATATCGGACTTTTACCTCAATCTTTTTAATCGTATTTGAACCGGGTAAGTTCGTAATGGTGATCTGCCTTGTATAACCGCTTCTGACTAATGCCGGATTTATGAAATCATCACCTGTTCCGAAAGTTCCATCCGGTCCCGGATCGGTTAGGTCATCATCTGTTCCATTTACGCCATCAGGTCCCGGACTTAATGAAACGGCTTTAAAGCCCGTCGAAAATCCGCCAAAAGTATTTGGAACATTGGTGTTATTAACATTTCCGACGTTCTCAATTTGTTTAAATTCCAGACGGTGAGAATTTCTAAGCGATTCGATCTCTTCGATACCGGAAACTATTAAAAGTTTACCGTTACTGACATTTTTACTTATTGCTCCAAATTCCAACGCAAAAGTAATTGCGGCGGCTGTGCCGATCAAACCAATCGTAAGAATAAATATGGCGACAATTACCTCTATCATTGTAAAGCCTTCTTCGCCTTTATTTATTGTTTTATCTTGTTGATTTTTTTGCTTTTTATTCGACATAAGCATTTACTCCCTGACTATATCGCCAAAGTTTTATTCGTCCGCCTGCTCCCAAAATTGATACGGCAAAAGCGGTTCTACTTTTATGTTGTTTATGATAAAAGAAGAGAGCAGAATCTACGGGATTATCACTTGCATCTACGACCGAACCATCGGCTTGAAATGTTACTTCTACCATATTGCCCGATAAATTGGTCAAATTTGTTCCATCGCTTAATGCCGAAGGTGGAGCAAAACTTGGACGACCGTATTCAATGTCATCTCTTACAACACCTGAGGTATCAAACATAAATACAAAATTATTTGAATCACCCAAACTTCCATAACTTCCACCATAAAGTACAGTTTTTCGTTGGGTATGTTCATAAAGAAGTGTAATTGGTTTTCTCTGAGACATTGCTTGTTGTCTGGCTTCACGAAGTTGTGTAACTAACTCTCTTTGCATTCCCGCAAAACGGAAAAGTTCGCGTGAAGACAAAATTTGAGGTAAGGCAAGAACTGCTAGTATTGATATTACTAATAAAACAATCAGCAATTCAGGCATACTAAAACCCTTTTGTGCTTTAAAAATCTCTCTTTTGTTATTAGTCCTTTTTGTCATCTTTTGAATTGTGCGTGGCTTATTTCAATAAAACATTAAAAACACCAAGAAAATCATTCTCTACTAAGCATAAGTTAGAATAACAGTGTTTTTCCAGAAATAAGACTGTTTAACAAGTTTGTCTGCAATTTTCGTAGGGCAATCTGAGAAAAAGAGTGTAATTGCGTGGGGAATGGGTGATTTATACCTTAAATGTATAAAATTCCCGCCAGACTGTTTTTAAAAATCTGACGGGAGATAAGGTAAGAAACATAAATTTTCTTCTTCATATTACAAGTTCATCATATTACAAATTCATTTTCTAAAAGAAGTTCTGCACGACGTAATTCAAAGCGACCTCGTCCAAAATTACCGTCTGCTGATAGGATCATTGCCAGAAAATAATCTTCACTAACAAGACGCAGGATAAATAACTCATTTTCTGTCGAAATAGTCATCTCATTAAGTTTGCCGATTCCGGTATCGCTATTTTTCTGTTTCGTGTTTCTAATTAACGATGTATATTCCGCAACTGCGATGTCATAATTGCCATCAGTTGTTTCATTTCGCCAAACTTTTTCAACGGCTATTCCGTCAAATCCCATTATCAATACACCTTTGCAGCCTTCGGTGCGATCTAAAATGTCTTGCAGAACTTCTCTAAACATAATGTAAGTATATTACTACCGATTGCCTGATTTTACTACACCTTGCGGCTCATTATTTTGCGGATTATTAGCCGGTGGAACAGGATTCTGTTGTGGTTTAGTAGATTCCGGCGAAGAATTTGAAGGTGGATTACCAAGCGGAACAGGTTGAAGTATTGTTGTCGAACTCGGTCCGCTTTCAACACTGCCTGAAACAGGTTTGCCATTGTAATCCGGTCTATAAATTCTCGGAGTAATAAAGAAAATCAGTTCATTTGTATTGCGTGCAACTTGTTTGCGTTGGAAAAGCCATTTGAAGATCGGAATTCTGGAAAGTCCGGGCGTGCGATCTTTACTTTCGCTTTCCGAATCAAACAAAGCACCACCAACAACGGTTGTTCCGCCATCGGGAACCATTACTTCGGTCTGCATACGTTGGACGCTGATCGGCGGAGCTCCATCACCACTTCCCGGAGGAACGGAGTTATTTTCTGCAACTACATTTAAGATAACAGTTCCAACATTTGTGATCTGCGGTGTAACTTGAAGTCTTAAAGGAACAGGAACATAAGTTGTTGTTGCAACGATTGCATCGCCGGTTCCGCTAAATGGTTGAACTGTTACTACCGGAATTTGCTGACCACTTTCGATTTCAGCCGGACGGTTATTTAAAGTTGTAATCCGAGGTGTAGCAATCGTTTTAACCTGACCTTTTTGCTCACCTGCGGCAATTAACGCAGTAAGTTGGCTTGTGCCGAGAGCACTCGTTACTAATGAAATAATTGAACTACCGGAAACTCCAAAATTCGTTGAAGCAGAAGAAGTGTCACCGTTCTGATTATTAAATGTTGCAGAAAGTTGAACACCCAAGTCACGGCTGAATGTGCGTGTTGCAACAACGATGCGAGCTTCGATCTCAACTTGTGGAGCGGGTTGGTCAAGATAAAATACGAGTTTGCGAAGAGCTGCAATATTTTCTTTGACATCAGTAATAATGAGCGTATTGCTACGTCCATCAACTTCAATCGTTCCGCGTCGCGAAAGGCGTTTTTTAACAATTCCTAAAATACCTTGATCGGCACTGGCACCACCGCCACCACTACTTGCACCACCACCTGAACCGCCGGTTGAGCCACCTATGAATTTACCACCACCTTCACCTCCTAAAGTGTTTGAAGCACGAGCATAGTTAAGTGGAATAAATTCCGTATAGAGCGGTGATTTATCAAGTTGAGCGGCTTCAATTTCTTTTTGAAGATCTCTTTCTTTTGCCAAACTTGATTGTTCGGCTATGCGAAGAATCGGACCGTTCACCTGAACATCTAACTCTTGTGAACGCAAAATCGAATCAAGTGCGATATTCCAAGGAACGCTGGTTACATTAATTGTAACCGGAACTGCTTTTACAGATTTATCAATTACGAAATTAATTCCGTATTGCTCCGTAATATAGTTCAAAATGTCGCGGATGTCGGCATTAACGACATTTAAGCTAATTGGTTCACCTTTAAAATCCGCATTTCGATATAGTTCGCCTTGATTTTGCGTGTCTGTATCTTGTGCAAATACTGAAAGGGTTACACAACTGATGATAACCAAAATCAGCAAGCTCTTGGAGCTAATACTGTTTAATTTTCGAAGAAAAGTCATTGTTTCTTACCTCACAAAATTGTTTCTTTAATTTGAATAGAAATTTGTTAAAGATTGAGTTATTTGTTTAATAGTAAGCGTAACTCTACTTTCTACCTTTGAGTTACGCCAAAATGGAATTAGTCAAATGTTGATCGGGCTAATTATGGACGTTTTTTGCTTTTTGAAGCACGTTTTTTGCCTTTTTTATCTCGTTCCGATTTGCTCTTAGCAGAATCTGTTTCTTTTTCAGCTGGTTGATTATTCGACTCTTCAAGTGGCGAAACGATAACTCCCGGTGCTGCATCTTTTGCCCCTGCCTTCGGCATTTCATTATTAGCCGATTCGGTTTTGTTCGATTCTCTCGGTGGCTCATAGGAATCGTTGGCAGGCGATGTTCCCTGAATTTCCTGTTGCAACGAATATTGACGCAAAGGTTTGTTTTCAACTGATGATACAAACTTATTGTTGCTCCATTTCGTAACCCGACGGAAGATCAATCTGTTTTCTTCAACCGCAACAAGTTGCCCATCAAAGAATTTTTCACCCGGATAAATCGTATATGAGAGTTTTATCGGCGTTGCTTCGACCATTGCCGCATAACCGCGTGGTGTCTTAAAAATACCTGTTACGGACATTTCATCAACAAGCAGAACCGATGTAACTTTCGGTATCGGTTGCCCATTCATAGCAGCCTCTTCACGAACACGCTTGTAATAATCAATTCGTGCTTCTATTGGCGGAGCCGAAACAACTACTGGTCCTATCGGAACTACTTTTTTCGGCAATTCCGGTTTGCTCCCTGGTGTTGATGTAGTTGTATTACTAGCAGGTCGTGGATTGTTTGTTGTTTGTTTCTCATAGCCGGGTTTGGCAAATGGGTCACGCTGAGCCGAAACTTCCGAAAAGTATCCGCTGACCAAAACAAATGCGATAGCAAGTGTTGCGAAACTTAAAACTCTTTTAATCTTTGATATATTCATCATTTCATTCACTCTTTGAAAAATATGTAAAAAATTCCTATAAACTCTTTATTTGGCGACTGGTGGTGCGGGCGGTGCGGGTGGTTGCCCCGGTTTCGGTGGATTACCATTTGCAGGCGGATCTGCCGGAATAGGTTTACCATTCTTATCTAACATTGGTTTACCATCCTTGCCCATCTTAAATTGCGGAGTTCCCATGTTATTCAAGTCTTCGGACGAAGCATAATAAGCAGTTAGTATAAACTGAGCGTGGATTGTTTTATTTGCACTCTGCTTATCGAGTTGTTTGATACTGAAATCCGTAATTGAAACAATTCGTTGTAATTTCGCCATTTTATCGAAGAAATCCCGTAAATTGTTGAAATTACTATCAACTTCCACCTCGACTGGTTTCGCCATTATGAATTCTTGCTGTGAATCTTCACGCGGTGAAAAACGATTGACGATAAGGCGTGATTCGCTTGCAGTATCTTGCAGACCTTGCAATACATTCGTAATTTCGCGTTGTTCAGGAAGAAGAACCTTGAGTTCGTCATATTCCAATTCTTTGCTTGCATAAAGAGAGCGAAACTCATTTATTCGCTGAGTGGCAATCTGTGCCGCTTGGTTTTTAGCCTTCAATTGTGCAACTTGATCGTTGAGAGTTTGGGTTTCGGCACGAGTAACACTCGTAAAGAAATACCAAACCATCGAAAACATCAACGCACCGATGAAAATCATTATTAGAAGTTGCCAATACCAGGTTAGTGATTTAATTTTTTCCATTGTTCCAATATCCTTATTCTTCTTGACATTATTCTTTGCAAGAAAATTCAATACTTAGAATTATTTATCTTGATTTTGTGCGACCTTTGGTGCTGGAGGATTTGTCTCTTCATTACCTTTTGCCGCTTGCTTAGTTGGTTGATTCTGATTTTCGTTGGGAGGCTGTGGAGTGTTCGGTGTCTCATTTGAAGCCGTTGTTGTCCCATCAGCATTTGTGCCGGATTTATCAGGCGTATATGCACATCGAATCGTGAAATTGATGACTTCAAGTTTTGGAGCATCCGGGTCTGCCGATGCGTTTTGACTGCCGATTTCTTTTCTTTGAGTTTCGATACTCAGATTCGAGAAAAGTCCCGATGAAAATTCCAAACTGCGTCCAAATTGCGTGACCGAACCTTCATTTGGCGAACTTCCTTTGATCGTCAACTGATCGCCTTTTTGGTCAACACTTTCAAGATATATGTCCGGTGTTGTCCCGATTCTTTCTTGAAGAGCTTCCATAACAGCACTCGGACCGGCTTGTGAGTTACGCAATTTCTTGATGGCTTCAATTCTTAAATCAATGTTTTGAATTTTTGCTTCAAGGTCTTTTTGCTCTTTGATAACCGCTTCAAGCTCTTTTTCTTTTTTCTGTTGGACGGCAAGTTCAGATTCAGCATGAGCTTTTGCACGTCCCGTGCTGATCACATCCCAGCCGATAACTGCGGTTGTCATAACAAATACAGCAATCGCCATCAACAAAAGACGCGACATCGGACTGGAGACTTTTTTCTCAACCGAGACCACTGCTCCGCCTTGTCTTTCAGTTACTGAATTTAAGAGATTAATCTTAATCATTTTGCTTCAACTCCTCTGATAGCCAATCCAACGGCAACCGCCATTTCGGGCATAATTTCGCTTAAATAATCCGGATCAAATTTGCGTGTATCTACTTTGATTTGACGGAATGGGTCTAAAACCTCAACCGGCAATTCAAGTTTTGCGGAAAGGTCTTCTGACAAACCCGCTAATTTTGAACCGCCCCCTGAAATTAAAATCTTATCAACTACAATATCGTCGTCGTCAGCAGTTGCTCTGTAAAAATCAAATGTCTTTTGAATTTCCATTGCAACCATATCCGTAACATTGTCCATCAATGGCACGATTGCCGTTTCTTCGACATTTTCCATTGCTTCGGCAACACCACGTTTTACCGCTTCAGCTTGCTGAAAACTAAGGCTTAAATTTCGTTGTAAGATGTCTGTAAATTGGCTTCCACCGACTGTTATATCGCGTGTAAATAAAGATTGTGTGCCTTTAACAATATTGACGTTCATCGTTGAAGCACCAATATTCAGAAGCGTAACAACTTGTGTATCATCGGGTTGATAATTTACTTCGTAGCAATTTTGCAGAGCAAATGTATCAACATCAATGATAACTGGTGTTTTCCCAGATAATTGGATAGCTTGTTTAATATTGTCTAATCTTTCGCGTTTGCAAGCCGCAATCATTACTTGAGTTGATTCTTCATCTTCCATCGTTACGTGATAATCAAGACTTACATCTGATAGATCGTATGGAATATGTTCTTCGGCGTGCCAATCAATTGATTCTTCCAATTCCTCACGAGTCATCGGCGGAAGAACGATATTTTTGATGATTACGGAATGTCCGCTAACACCTGTGACAACTTGGTTAGCAGTTATATTATGGTCTTTACATACGCTCGTAATTACTTCCGAAACCGCATTCAATTCCATTATTTGCCCGTCAACGACTGTTTCATCTGGCAAGTTTTCAAATCCTAAACTTACCAAATTCAAATTGTTCATTTTGCCATCAAGTTCAACGACTTTGACGGAACTCGAACCGACATCTAAACCGGCAACGCTTTTCTTTTTACCGAACAGCATTATATTTTTTACTCCTTATTGCTTTTTAGCCAATCCTTTTAATTTGTTTTGTAAATCCTTTAACTTTCTTTATATTTAGTTTTTCAAACAATGCGGATACTCTTGACTACTTTAGAAGAATTACTTGCCACCTTTTAGCGGATTGACAGTAAAGACAGGATTTTTCTAGATAGGTCAAACTGAATGATATAGTCAAAATCTCCGTATTATTTTTTCAATTAAGCAACTTTTTTACTACAAATAAATCTTGTCGCTGTAATAATTTGTGAAAAACTTGTTTGCACAGTGGCGATAGGTTGACTCACCTTGTGGTGATGTCAATTACTAAACTACAATATTGCTTAAACATTGTCAACATTATTTTACATTGTTTAACACAATATTTCGCTTTTATATTTCAAACTGATATAACAATCTGTCATTATGAACGAAAAACAAGGTTAAAGTGGTAAAATGCTCGTTCTGGATTTGGTTTTGATCTTTATCTTTATTTTACTTTTTTTCTTTTTTCCAATTCTTTTTCTTATTAAACTCTTTGACTGAATCGTGATAAGAAAATAGTGCGGTGAAGTTTTCTAAAACTTCACCGCACTATTTTCTTTATATAAATAAATTTACTTAATTTCTTTCTTTAAAGCTTGAAGCATCCAAAATATATTTCCCCCAAATATTTTGTCGTAAAAGCCTCGCAACCTCAAAATCTGTTTTTTCGAGAATTTTTAGTTGGACAATGGCATCATCACGCTTTCCTTGTTCTAAATAGTGCATCGCTAAATTATATATAGCCTCACTATAATTCGGGTTTATGCGGATTGCTTCCAAATAATGCTTGTATGCCAATTCCCGATTTCCAAGTTTATCTAAAACAGTTGCTAAATTATTATGTGATATGGCATCGGAAGGATTTATTTCTAACGCCTTTAAGAAACTCTTATGAGCTTCTTTATAACGCTCCAGTTTATAAAGCGTTATCCCTTTGTTGTTATGTGCTTCCATCAAATTGGGATTTAGCTTGATAGATTTTTCAAAATACTTCAGAGCCTTTTTATATTCACCAAGTTGATTTAATGCATAGGCATAATTGTTAAGCGTAAAAGCATCATTTGAATTTATAGCCAAGGCTTTTTCAAATTCAGATAGACTTTCTTTGTAGCGTCCTTTTGCGATCAAAGTTTCCGCTAAACTTGCATAAGCATCTGCAAATTCAGGGTTGGACTTAACCATATTTGTGAAAAGTCCAAACGCATCGTCAAGTTGATTTAACTGCAAATAAGCTCTACCTAAATTGTAACGGCAAACAAAACAATCCGGCTTGAGTTGAATTGCCTGCATAAACAAACCGCTTGCGGTTTCATAGTCATTTTCCTTCAACCCTTTTTTAACTCCTAAAGCATTTAGTTCAATATAATTAGTTGACTTGTCTAACTGCACTTTTTCTGATGAATCAGACTTTTCCTTAAGATTTTCCGTTTTTGATTCAAGTAACTTCAACTGTGCATCCACGGAAACAACGAACAAGGCTATGATTGCGATAAATATTAGATTATTTTTCATTGACTATTCTCCTTGTAAAGCAAACGAATAATCGCTTGTGTAAATTCAAAGAACAGTTTTTTGCCAAAAAACGAAGGCTCTTTTTCAGCCCAAAACCGGCTTTATAAAATAAAAATTAGAACAAAATATATATACCTTCTAATTCCAGAACACCGCCGATTTCGCCTTTATGACACTAAATCCAAAAATAAGTTAACTCGTTATAAATAAAGAACTTAAACCTACATTTAGCTGAATATTATCCATCTTTTCGGTCATAGAAATCTTACAATCTCACTTGAATAATATTCAAAAAAACAAAACAAAAACCCCTCCTTAAAAAAAGGAAGGGTTTAAAACAATTTTACTTTTTACTTTCTACTTTAAATCCTGTTCATAATTTGCCAATAACCAACATCTATCCAACGTCCTAATTTATAACCCACTTCTCTAAAATGTGCGACTTTTTCAAAACCTAGTTTTTCGTGAAACCTTACACTTCCATCATTAGGTAGAGCGATCCCCGCAACGATGACGTGAATATCTGTATCTTCCAATTCATCAAATAGTTTTTCGTAGAGTTTTGTTCCGATTCCTTTTTTCTTTGCGTCATTTTTAACATAGATCGAAACTTCAGAAGCAAACGCATAAGCCTGTCGCAATTTAAACTGCGTTGCATAGGCATAACCATAAATCTCGCCATTTTCTTCGGCAACCAAATACGGATAATCTTCAATAACCTTACCAATCCGTTTTCGCATTACATCTGCTTTCAGAGGCTCTGTTTCAAAAGTGTGGTGAGTATTTTGGATATAGTAATTATAAATTTCGGCGATCTGTTCGGCATCTTCTAATTTTACTTCTCTTATATTCATTTTATTTTAATTCTATTATAACTATTTTTCAGTAATTAATACGACAAAAAAACTCTCATATTCAGATTAGTTTTGTCAAAAGAAATTTAATTTTTGTCACGATAAATAACAGTTGGGATTACCCGATAAAAATATTTATAAGGTTAAACGCATTCTATCTTGCAAACTGATATTTACTGCTTTATTTATACATTGAATTTTTTAACAAATAAATTCAACCTTTATTGGAACTTTTATTTTTGCTCTTCGTAAAAGTATGTTGACAAAGCAGAAATTGAGTTTTGTTGGTTTTGAACTAAAAAGTAGATACTTATTTGGAGATAACGATTTGGAGGCTTTGAAGGCAGAGACAAAAGATACGGGGGCAGACCTCGTTAGACGTTGTCGTTCCGGTGACGGTGCGGCTTGGGAAGAGATTGTTTCGGGTTATTCGCGTCGCATTTTTAATCTTGCTTATCGTTTTACTTCAAATGTTTCTGCCGCCGAAGATTTGACGCAAGAAGTATTCGTGAGGATATATAAAAGTCTCGATCAGTATGATGCCAAACAAGGAAATTTGGCGAATTGGTTAATGCGTCTGGCAAGAAATTTGATAATAGATGATTACCGTAAGCGGCAACGCAATCCACAAAATTCGATGGCGGATACCGTAGATAATCATACGTTTCATCTTCGTGCCGTTGGAACTTCGGCACAAAAGGAAGTTGAAAGACGTGAACTTGCAGGACAAGTTCAAGAAGGAATTGACAAATTACCGCCCGATTTACGCACCTGCGTAATTTTGAGGGATATTGAAGAAATGACTTACAAGGAAATTGTAGATGTTTTGGACATTCCCGAAGGAACGGTAAAATCACGCATCAATCGCGGACGAATTGAACTTGCGAAGATTCTAAGACGTATGAGAGTCGTTGAGATTTGATGTTTAACTATTTGAAATTTTTAAGGCAACTATGAATAAAATTTTGCTTCTAAGAGAACTTGAGAAAGATTGATGTGGACAAGGGGTGTAAAGTGATATGAATTACAATGACGAAGAAATTATCGGTTGTTCAGAGTTTGAAGATAATTTAACTGATTATTTGGATAAAACTCTTCAAAAACCAAAACAAAAGGCGATAGCAACGCACGCCTTAAAATGCCCTCTGTGTCATTCATTGTTGAATGAAGTGAAAGATGCACTTGAGATTTGTCATGAATTAAACGCCCCTAAAACAACTCTGACAAGTCTGGAAGCACGTATTTTAAATGCAACTGTTCCCGAAACGGCAATGTCCTGCAAAGATTTTGAGGAACATCTAACGGATTATTTAGACGGATTTTTGCCTGCTAAAATGTTCCACCGTTGGGAACGTCACGCTGTTCTTTGTGAAGGTTGTACTGATTTACCGGGCGAAGTTGTCCGTTCAATCGCTGCTTGTTATACATACAAACTTGAAGAACTTCCCATCCCGGAAGGCTTGCACACAAGAATTTTGGAGAACACGATTGGAACATCTGAAGCAAAAGCTGTCAAAGCATCATGGGGATCTCAAACAATTGAATGGTTACGTGGTTTTAGCGTGCCGATCTCTGTTCCGCAACTTGCTCCTGTTGCAATGATGTTACTTATTGCAGTTATGTTTTTTAGTCAGACAGGAAATTCTCTCGGCGGAGCATATCAAAAAGGATTTGAATTAGCCGGACAAACTTATCAACAAGGTGCGGACATAATGCTTGGCGGCAAAAATTTGGAAATGCCGCAAACGAATAATAACGAACCAACGGAAGGAACTTTTATAAAGAAGGAAAATAAATAGATGAATTGTGCATATCACACACACAATGCGGCAGTTGTAAATTGTAATGGTTGCGGGAAATCACTTTGTCCTGCGTGCGACCATCGCATCAAAGGTTTTCCTTTTTGTCAGGACTGTATTGTTGCTGGTGTTGAACTTCTGCGTAATAGAAATCAATCAATCTTTGTTCCGATTGTTAAAAAACAAACTTCACCTTTTCTGGCAATGATTTTGTCGCTGTTCTGTCCGGGACTTGGTGCAGCATACAACGGACAAACATCAAAAGCTCTGATTCATTTTGTCGTCTTTATAGGATTATTTCAGATGGCGATCATTACCGGCGGAAGTGCGTTTTTTGTTTTGGGATTTATCGGAATGTGGCTTTTTGCGGCTCTTGATTCGTGGCGAACTGCTCAATTGATTCGTGCCGGTATTAGCCAAAATGATGCCGAAGATGTTCTTGTTCAAAGATTTTCGGGCAATGCAAAACTTTGGGGAATCGTCTTAACAGTCATCGGAGTTTCATTCTTTTTGCAAACATTTTTTAATTTACGGGCTATAATGAATTTCATATTACCCGTTTTATTGATTGGTTTAGGACTTTATTTACTACGAAATTATGTTTTTAAATCAAATAATAATGAAAAAACATTTAACGATTTTTCAAGTCGAAATGACGCTCCAAGCTTTTCAGATGCAATAGATAGCCCTGATTATCGGGATGCGGATTTTGATATATCAAACGAATATCCGACACAAATTCGCTCAAAGACTTGGAAAAATAGATACTAAATTTAGTATTATGGAAAAAGAACAACATTGGTCGTATATTTTGACTAGAGTTGTTCTGTGGTAAATTTTTAGCAATAAGAGGATTTAGAGTTATGCCAAATTGGATTAAAACCACAGGAAAATGGGGTGCGGTTGCATTATTTTTATTTTTATTTTTGGGGCTTGGTTTTGTTGCCTTTTTCCCTGAATTAAGTAATGACCTATCAGCCCAAGCCGATAGCAAATGGGGAAGTATCCTCGTTATTTTAGCGTTAATCGTTACGTTGCTAAAACAAATTATCGGTTTTATAGGCTTTTTGACATTCATTATTAAAATTGCAGTTGTTCTGTTTTTCGTCGCAATTTTCCTTGGAGTTGGAATTTTAATTTTGCGAAGTTGGAAGTCAAGTCAGGCGAGTAAAGAATAGACCAATTTACAAATTTATTTAGTGTTTAAATAGCATAGATTAACACGCTTATCGAATTGTTCATTTGTATAAGCTAAGAGTTTGTGCTATTTTTTTCAGTATAGTAACCAAATAGTAATCAAAATAATTAATTAAATAACCTCCTTTATAAAGGTGAATAACGCCTTTATTAAAAGTATGAACTTGCAAAGCTATTAAATAAAAACCTTTGCTGTTCATATAAGTGTCGGACAAAATATTTTTATAAGACACTAATAAAGATAAAGGAGTTTTTATAAATACATAATGCAAAAAAACGACAACTTTTATACATTTCTACTAACACATACAACAAAAGACAAAATATTTATTCGTAGATTGGAAATGCCCAAGAAACTTGTGCATACCACTGCCGCAAGTTTAATTTTGTGCATTGGAATTTTTTCGTTCGGAATCTTTGGATTAAGTAAAGTTGATGCTTTTAATGACTTTGTTAAATCCGCTAGTTTTTCCCAAGAAAATCCTGCCACTGCTACACTTGCTAAAACCAATTCAGTAAAACCAATTTCAAATGATATTAAGCCCTTTGATTATGACCGTCCTTCAAATGGTAAAGACCTAACTGAAAATAGTGGCGGACCAACTGATGGCTCGTTTCAATTAACCTCAGTTGATTCTGAAAAAGATGAAACAGTAATTGAAAAAAGACTTAATTTAATTGAAAAAACCAGCAGTCCCGGTTTTTTACCAACAATTTGGGCTCACTTAGGAAAGATCAACAATGAGTTCGGCTTCCGTCGCAATCCATTTGGTGGACGTTCTTATGAATTTCATTCAGGAATGGACATAGACGGAGAAAAAGGCGATTTGATCGTTGCTCCTGCGAATGGAGTTGTTCTAAAAGCCGGTTGGAGCGGTGGTTATGGATTTTTGATCGAAATTGACCACGGCAACGGTTTAACAACACGCTACGGTCATCTTTCAAAATTAGAGGTTAAAAAAGGCGACCCGATCCAACGAGGACAACTGATCGGTCTGATCGGTTCAACCGGACGCTCGACCGGTCCGCATCTACATTATGAATTACGTGTAGATGATAAAGCAGTTAACCCAAGAAGATTTCTGCCGCCAGAACCAACTGAAATTAAAGGTTAAACACATACATATAAAGAAAAAGAAACACGAGTTGGCAATCAACTCGCGTTTCTTTTTTTATCTTTTTGTAATTTTTAATATTGAAGTTTGATATATCTCATTCCCTTTAAAATAACTCTCTGTCTTCTTTTTACACGCTTTCCATTTTTTTGAGGATTAAAAACATTCAATGGACTTGGTATCATCGCAGACAGATAGGCAGCTTCTTCCGGTGAAAGATTGGAAGCGGACTTCTTGAAATAAAAACGTGAAGCAGCTTCCGCACCATAAATTCCGTCGCCCCACTCGATTATATTCAAATAAATTTCTAGAATTCGTTTTTTTGATAATTCCCGTTCAATAAAATATGTAATTGCCGCTTCTCTTCCCTTTCGCATAAAGTTTCTATCTTCCGATAAATAAAGGTTTTTTGCGAGTTGTTGCGTAACGGTTGATGCTCCACGACTAAACTTTGGCATCGGTGGAATCCAGTCATTCGGGTTATAATCGCCTTCCTCTTTTGCTTCCTTTTCGCCCGCTTTGACCGCTTCATCCCAAGCACTATTAATCGCATCCCAATCAAACCCGTCGTGTTCAAAAAATCTTGCATCTTCTCCAGCTAAAACTGCACGATGCAGATTAGGAGATATTTGCTCGATCGGTTGCCAGATCATATTCTTTCGCGGCGTTTTTCCCTGACTTTGCGTTTCAGCGATCCGAAATTCTATCATCGAAGACGTTGTCGGGTTTTCAGTGCGAAGTTTGGAGATGTTTGGAAATGTAATAAATTCATACAAAAGCCAGACAGCAATCGCACCCAATAAAATAAAAAATAATACTTTTGTCCAATACCACATAATGAAGTAAGCAGAAGGCAGTAGCAGTAAGCAGAAACTTTGCTGAGCAATCCTCTATCTAATAAACTAACATACTTTTACGCAAATTTTACAACTTCTGTTCAATAAAAAGTAGATATATTATGTTATTTCCGCCTCTCATTTCCTAATATCACTCCCTTTTACTGACTATTACCGATCATATTTCCAACAATTTTTCCCGAACTCATTACTCCCGGAAGACCTGCTCCGGGATGAGTTCCCGCACCGACGAAATATAGATTCGGAATATCTTCGCTCAAATTGTGTGGACGTAACCAAGCAGATTGCAAAAGTGTCGGTTCGACCGAGAAGGCGGAACCGAGATAGCTATTTAATGTTCCTTCAAAATGGATTGGATCAATATGATGCTCTGAAACTATGTGCTTTCTTAGATCGGGCAAATAATGTTTTTCCAAATATTCGTAAATCTTTTGTTTATAAGGTTCGGCTTGTGTTTTCCAATCAATATCGGCTTCCAAATGCGGAACGGGCGAAAGAACATACCAAGAATCACAACCTTCCGGGGCGAGAGTTGAATCTGTTGCTGTCGGACGATGTAAATATAACGAAAAATCATCCGCCAGAGTCTTATCTACAAAAATCTCATCAAGCAGACCTTTATATCTATTGCCCAATAAAATTTCGTGGTGAGCAATATTTTCATACTTTTTATCCGTGCCGAAATAGATCACAAAAAGCGACATCGAATAGGTCATAGATTTAACTTTTTTATCGGTATATTTTTTCCTAAACTTGC
>JBGTHN010000476.1:0-5751 GCA_041746235.1 Pyrinomonadaceae bacterium
GGCGGAGAAAATAGAAAATGCTTTTTCTGAATGATATAGTAAATGCAATGAGAAATTTAATTAAACATAAAGTCTTTATGGGAATATTCTTAGTGGTTTATTTTTTGTATTTCTTTTTGACAATTTATATTTTAGACATAAAAACAAAAGGCTCTATAATTGGAGATGTGGCTTATGGATTTCCATTTACTTATCTTTATACGCATTGCTATGGTGGTTATTATTTGTATACAGGGTTGTTGGGAAATATGTTATTTGCCGCAATACTTGGAACTTTTATTGGTTTAACCTTTTCTTATTTTTTTCAAAATATAATTCCTCAAATATGGATAAAACTAACTTCTCCCGAATTCCTAGCAAAATGGCATCGGTTTCGCCAAAAGTGGTATTTGTAAAACATAATAAACTTTGGCGGAGAAAATAGAAGCGGCTTTTGTTGGAAAAGTTTAGGCAGAAAGTGGTGTCTTATTTTGTGTTGCAAAAGAATTATCTAACGCTCCTACGGGACACAGAATTTCAACAATAAACTTTAGCGAAAATGAAATTGCCGAATGGTTCTGGCATTTAGCCAAATGCTCTTAGCACGATGACAACCGCTCTTAGCATCGTGCCAAATCAATTTAGAATGCAATCAAACGAGTCTAGAATGCAATCAGACGGATTTAGCATTGTGTCAGACGGATTTAGCACGCAATCAAACGAGTTTAGAATGCAATAAAACAGATTTAGCATTGTGTCAGGTGGATTTAGCATTGTGTTAGACGTATTTAGAATGCAATCGAACGGATTTAGCATTGTGTCAGGCGGATTTAGAATGCAGATGTTCGAGTTTAGCACGGTATAGAAAGGGTTTAGCGGAGTTGGAGGTCTAACTATTTTGGGGGAAATCGAAAAAAACTTGATACTACCGTTTCGATCAAATCATAACAAAATCTTGCATTGCAGATAGTTTCGCGTAAGAATAAAGGCGTTCAAAAAAATCAGAGACAGGAGAAATTTATAATGAAATCATTTTTATCATTCGGCATATTATTTTTCGCACTTACATTTTGCGGGATAACGGACAAGATCAAAGAAGCGACTAGCGATGCGACAAAATCTGCTGATTCGCCAAGCAAAACCGAAACGAATTCCGATAAAAGTGAAACGGTTAAAACCGATGGCGGAGAAGCGGTTGAAACACCGAATCCGACGGATAAACAAGCGGAAATAATGATCGGTGGCGAAAAAGTTATCTGGGAAGAACAAGGAATGGGTTTTGTTTTGCCGAAAGGTTGGAACAAAATGCAGGTTTCAAAAACTTCTTTTAATTACGGCTCGCCCGCAACCGGATTTTTAATTGTGAACATTTCATCTTTGGGAGCAAATTTTCCGACAGACATAAGTTTGAAAGCCACTTACGACCAAAATATGCAAAAGAAAAATGACGGTTCAATGGACTTGGTTCGCTATATGAAAATTGACGATGTAAAAGGTGTCGAATCAATTGAAGCGATGCCCGAAAACAAAAGCGATCCGCGAAGACATCAATGGATCGGTTATCGAAATTACAACAATCAAGTTCAAATGGTCAACATCATTCTTTCAACCGACGGAAGCAAATTCAATGACAAAAGCGATGCTTTCGGAGCGATCCTTTATTCGATGAAGTTTGATAATTAAAACTTATTCAAACATATTTCTCAATTTAATTCGTTTCATTTCACCCTTGCCGAATTCTTTTTGGAGTTCGGCAAGTTTCATTTCAAATTCGCCGATCGTCCAGCAATTTTCTTCGGCTAAATTTTCGATCGGTTCGCCTTCGTCATTTAAAGGACATATATCACGAAACTCAACTAATTCATTTTCAAATTCATCAAACCAACGAAGCGGCAAGCCTTGTGTCCGACAAACGTATGGACGAGTTTCATAAATCCGGCATGCACCTTTTTCGTCAAGAAATGCACACATTCCTTTTTCGTGCGGTTCAGCATTTTCAAGGAACTCAGCATTTTTCTCACGAATGTTTTCGGCTTCGATCTCAAAAACCGTGATGTCATCAACGCAACACGCCGAGCATCCTTTTTTGCAATTAAGACGCTCGGCGTGTGTGTTTTCGAGTTTTGTGGTTAGAGAATCAACTGTTCGGTAAAACAGTTTTAGTTTTTCAATAGATTTTTCAAGATTATCTTTTACCAAAACTTTTCGTTTTACCAAATACAGTTTGAATCAATTATTTTAGTTAAGCCGTCGCACTTTTTTGATAAGCACGTTCCATTAAGGCATTGTCAAAGTATTCAAGAAAACCAGCGATCTTGCCATCTTCGATTGTAAAGATGTGAACCCAATCGGTTGCAAAAGTTTTTCCTGTTGAAATGACTTTTCCGGCGGAATGTCCTAAAACTACAACTTTATCGCCTTCGGAAATAAATTCCTTTGGCTCAAAGTTTGTAAACTCTTCAGTTGCACCAAGCTGACCGAAAAATTCACGAACATTTTCACTTCCGTTGGTTTCAGCATTTAATGGTGAACCGTTTACTTCGGGAATTCTCCAGTTAATATCTTCGGTAAAAGTATCTATTAAACCGTCAATATTTCCGCTACCAAAATGTCCGTAGGCTTCTTTAACTATTTGTGTGTTGTCCATATTAGATCTCCTTTCCTTTTCAACTTTTGGGAAGAGTTGAATGTTAAAAAATAAAAGTTACGAGGAATCTCATTTGTAGGAAGTAATAAATATATCACAAATCGGTTGGAATTTTACGAATCAAATGAAAATTATCTACCCTTTAATTTTGCTACGCGTTCATTCCCACGCTTAAAATTTCCCGTGAGCTTTGCCATTATCATTTGTGCTTCAAATTCCGTTGTGTTTTCAATTTGCGACGAGAATTTTTGAGCATTTTTACCCTTCAAGATCATAACTTCCTTTTCTTTCCAATAAATTGAAATTTTGCCATTCTTATATTCTCGAAAAGAAAAAGGATTTTCGTCCAAAGGATTTTCAAAGGTTTCAACAGACATAAATTTATAAAGGTGTCGGTTTATCCGAATGCGGAATAAAACATTTTCGACAACGTGCTTCGTATTTTCCGCCCGCACCGACTTCGACTCTTTCAACCGATTCAAATGTGCGTTGCGAATAATTTGCGGTTGCTCCACAACGGACGCAGATGGCGTGAGTTTTGGTGATGAATTCGGCAATTGATAGAAGCTGAGGCATCGGCTCAAACGGTTTGCCCATATAATCTTGGTCTAATCCGGCGACGATGATGCGTTTGCCATTATTTGCCAGATCGTTGACTGCTTCAACTATTTCCATATCAAAAAATTGACCTTCATCAATCCCGACAACTTCGGTGTCATCTTCGATCTGGGCAAGCAATTCTTTCGCCGTCATCACAGGTTTTGAAATGTGTGTCATTCCCGAATGCGAAGCGATCTCTTCGACCGAATATCTGTCATCAATTATCGGTTTGAAAACCTGCACTTTTTGTCGTGCGATCCTTGCCCGATTCAGACGGCGGATCAATTCTTCGGATTTGCCCGAAAACATCGAACCGACGATAACTTCTACCCAACCAACGCCATTTTGCCTTTCCCGGCGACGTTCTGTCGTATTGTCGAATAATAATTCTTCAACCATTTATCTAATAAAATGTCCTTACATTGATTTTGAGAATTGCAAGATTATCACGAATTAAAACGATTGTCATCAATGGTCAAATTATGCCGGGAACGCATGCGTCCCGCCTGCCGCTTTGCACGCTCTTAGTGTAGCAAAGGGTAAAGTTTCTCATCTACAAATGTTTATTTTTTCGCAGAATGATCGAATAAGAGAAAGTTTATCATCTCAGATGATTAACTTTTTCTGCCATCGAAGGTTTTCAGATAAAGACTGACATTTTACATCATCAACTTGAGCCGTTTGCACGCTGATCGCGGCAAACGGGCATGCGGGACGCATGCGTTCCGACCGAAAACTTTTTTATAGGAAAACCCTGTAATATTGTGTAAGTCGCTCATAATATTGTGTAAGCCGCTCATAATATTGGGCAATCACCCATAATATTGTGTAAGCCACTCATAATATTGGGCAATCACCCATAATATTGTGTAAGTCGGTCATAATATTGGGAAAATACATATTTTAGAGTGTAAATGCCTTTGCGGATTGTGTAAGTCGTGTTGCGGAGAGAGTTAATAGTTATTCAACAACAATTGAAGCAATTTTATCAATCACTTCGTTGCTGTTTGCTTTGCCGGTTATATTGTTGCCGATGATGACAAATGCAAGCGTTTCATCTTTTGATTTGGCAAAACCTGCGAGCGAATTGACATAGGTTATTGAGCCTGTTTTTCCGAGGATTTTCCCCGAAACATTTCCTAAACGCCCTTTTAGTGTTCCGCTTTGACCTGAAACGGGCAGGGAATTTTTGAATGTGTCGGCGAATTTGCTGTTTGAAGCGAAAACTAACGCACGACCAACTGTTTCAGGCGTTACAAAATCAAGACGTGATAAACCCGAACCGTCGTGAATGGCAATTTCTTGTATTGCGATGTTTTGTTCCTTGAGCCATTTTTTGATAACGGATGCACCTGCCAAATCGTCGCCACGCAATTTTTGCATTTTTGGATCTTCGTCGGGTGAATCACCACCGAATTTTTTTCCGAGTGTTCGCAAAATTAATTCAGCGTATAAATTAACCGAATCTTTGTTCATTTTGCGAACAGTTTCGGCAAGAGTTTCGCTTTGAACAAAGCCGAGTTCCGTAGCATTATTTGTATCTAATTTATTCTCTAAACTCCAATCAGCAAATTTTGCCGAACCTTCGACGGTAATTCCGTTTTTCTCCAAAACTTCCTTTAATATCCTTGCCGAGAAAAGTGCGGGTTTATTTATCGCCACACGAACATCCAAATTATTTCCGTTTCCCCAAACATAAACTTCGTTTGTGCCGAGTTCGCGTTTTAAGCCGATGGCTTCGATGTCCTCAATCGGTTTGACTTCGCCCGAAAGTTCAACAAATTTTGAATCAGATTTTGGTTTGCCATTTTGCAAAGTTACATTCATCTGATTGCGATTTATCGAAAGTGCGGAACTTGCCGCTCCGTAATACCATTGCAGATCATTCCAAGTCCAACCATCGCCAAAATTATCGCCTTTGAAATAACTTTCATCACCGACAATATTTCCTTTGATATGTTTCAAGCCCTTTTGTTTAAGTGTTTGAACCAGTTTATTTATTCCTTCATCGTCAAAATCAGGCGAGCCTTGTCCGTATAAAATCAAGTCGCCTTCAAGCGTCCCGTCTTTAATTTCACTTTTCGCATAGACGGAAGTTTTCCATGAAAAATCTCCGCCTAATTTATCGAGTGCGACGATGGAAGTTAAAAGTTTTTGGATCGAAGCAGGATTAAAAAGCGTCTGTGCATCTCGCCCGCAAACAACTCGACCATCTTTCAAACTTATCGCAATTATTCCCCAACGTGCCTTGGCAAATTCACTCTGTTTGATCGTTTCATCAATACTTTTGCAGAGAGCAACATCTACAGGTTTGTCGGAAATGTCGAGCGGTTTGGCAAGATCAATATTCCCTTTCGGAACTTCAAAAGTGTTTTCTTTTGTATCGTGATTAGAATTTGTTTGGCTGGAATTATTGAAGTAATTACAGGAAGTGGAGAGAAATAATGCAGATATGAACACAATTGAACACAGATAAATATAGATTTTTTTTGAGATTTCTAAATACATATCTGTGTTCATATCTG
>JBGTHN010000477.1:0-7876 GCA_041746235.1 Pyrinomonadaceae bacterium
AAATACATCTTGGTCAAGTGTTGAAGTAACGACATTTAAAACTCCGTCGCTTTGACCGCGACAAATCACCGGCTGACCGCCGTATGTAGTCGGATTAAACTGACGCAAAGTGTTTGTCACAAACAAAACCGGCTCTCGCAAATGTCCGTAGTCTGGATCCGTTTTAATATTTCCGCGTGCTTCAACATCAGTCAAGATCGCCCGTATGACAGCTTTCAAATCTCCACGAATGCCATTCCCGTTATCATTGAACTTCCTTGCAACACGCTCAACATAAACCGGAGTCGGATTGCTTGTAACGAGTTGTTGGATCAATAATTTGCTGACAAAGGGGGCAACATTCGGATGATAAAAAATATTGTCTAATGACTGTTCCAAGTCGTCATTAGCCGCTTGTCCGGCGGGAATTGTCGCAATTGAACCGGGATAACTTAAAACTTCTTTTATACCAGTATCATGATTTGCAGGTTGCAAAATCATTGGGTCTTTGTAGTTGATAATGCCGGGTTCGGAATTCTGACAAGTTTGATTACAAAACGTCCATCCGGTAAAAACTTTTGTAAATCCATTGACAACATCTTGGTCATAAGTCGGAATCGGATTTCCTTTATTATCAAGACGCAGTGTGCCGTCTTGATTAAGCATATAAAGCCCGACACTAAAGAGTTGCAGTATTTCGCGACCAAAATTCTCATTCGGATTTGCAGCCGTGCTGATCGCCATATCGAGATAATTTCCCATCGCCGGATTGAGCGTCATTTCCCGCATCAAGTCCCGATAATTTCCAAATGAATGTCTGTCTAAAATTTGAATATATGGCAACATCCGCGAAGGTTGAACCGTTTCTCTTCCCGAAACAACCCAAATCTGACTCAAAGCCCACGAAACTCTGCGACGCAATTGCTGGTCTTCGCCATAAAGAGATTCGCGGAAAAACCAGTTTTGCAATGGATACATTGAATAATTATCACGCAGGCAATTGTCCGTACAACTTGGAAGTGGCGTAGTTATCTGAAGCGGCAAATTCGGATATGGAATGGAAGAATAACGAACCGCACCATTTGCATCCTGTTTTTCTTCCATCTGCTCATTGATCCAAGTTGAAATTCCGATGCGACGAACACGACTTTCGAGCGTATTATTCGCTCCAAATGTCGCTTGTTCCATAAAACGAACTCTATCACCCGACCAAGGCAAACCAACCGCCGCATTTTCCTGTGTGCTTTTGACAGGTTGCTGGTCGGTCATCGGTGTTGGAATCGCTCCGACATCATCAGGTATTTTTCCGCCTTCAAATCCAATGCTGACACGAACCCGATTACTCGACATTCCACGCCAATTAACACGCACTAAGACATCACCGATATTGCCAAGTTCTCTGTTTAATCGAACCGTTATTTCATATATCCAAGGACGTTTTTGATTTTGTTGAAAATCAATCACCTCCAAGCGATAACGCTTCCGACTTGCATCAGTTGCGTCGGCACGAAAGGCTCTTTTGTCCTCAGAGGGCAATAAATCCAAATTCGTTACATAAAACGTAATTCTAGTCTTTTCACCTGATTCAAATATTTTATTGTCGGGAGATGTTAATGCTCTGGTAGAATTATTTTGACTTATCAAAATCGGAGCATCATCGGGCAAATTTTGTCCAAATGTGACAAAACAAGAACATAGAATGATTGAAACTATAAATAATAAGCGTTTAACAAGGGGATTTTTCGGCATTAAAGTTCCTCTATAGCAGTATTTACTGTGTTTTTTATATATCTTTTACCCTAAAAAATCAATGAAATGCTTTAGATTTGTTGACAAAAATCGCTTTTGCTAATTTAATTTGAATTCAAGTAGATTCAAGAGAAATACAAAATGTTCAAAAAAACCGTTACATATATCATATTTGCATTCTTAATTATTGGTTTTCAGTTGTTATTTAACCAGAAATTATCAATAGCTGAATCGCAACAATTCATCGGAACTCAATCTCTAGTCCGATTCAACGAAAATTTTGATTCTGTAACGGCTCCGCAAATTCCGAACGGTTGGACTGTTACATCAACCGGCACAGGGGCAGGCTTTGTCACAACAACAAACACACCGGAATCTTTGCCGAATACGATTTTTACACCGAGTCCGAATACGACAAGTTCGACCACTCTGACATCGCCGACAGTTTTCATACTTGGTTCTGAAGCACGCTTAAATTTTCGACATAGATACGCTCTTGAAAATACTTGGGACGGTGGAGTTTTGGAAATCAAGATCGGCAACGGTCAATTTATTGATATACTTGATGCCGGCGGACAATTTTTAAGCGGTGGTTACACAACTGCTCTGAATCCTTCAACCAATCCGATTGCCAATCGTTTTGCATGGAGCGGAGCAAATCAAGGCTTATATAGCAATGTTTCCGTCAAACTTCCCTCTTCAACTTTTCGTCAAACTGTTCAATTTCGTTGGGTTTTCGGTTCAAATAACAGTTTTGGTGCAGATGGCTGGCGAATTGATACAATTTCTTTAGAAGAAATTCCAACAGGATTAAACGGCGGTTCGATCACAATATCCGACAACAATCCGGCATCGCCATATCCGAGTAATATACAAGTTTCCGGCTTATCCGGTTTGATAACAGGCATAGTTGTTAATCTTGAAAACTTTTCGCACGAATCGCCTGATGATGTAGATATTTTGCTTGTTTCTCCGAGTGGTAGAAGCGTAACTTTAATGTCCGATGCGGGCGGAAATAATCCGGTTAGTAATTCAATTTTAACCTTTGATGATGCGGCGAATTCTACACTTCCCGACAATTCAGCGATTTCTTCCGGCGTATATAAACCGACAAATTTTGAAGGAACGGATATTTTCCCAAATCCCGCACCGCAAAATTTACCAAGTTCAGCTTTAAACGCTTTTTACGGTGATACGCCAAACGGAATTTGGTCGCTTTATGTTGTTGATGATAATGGAAATAGTGTCGGACAAATTGCGAACGGCTGGAATTTGAGTATTTTAAGTTCCGTCAATGCCTGCTTTTTTACGGTCAATCCGCAATTTGCATCATTTGCACATACAGGTGGCTCAAATAATTTCACGATAAATATTCCGCCGGGATGTCCTTGGACTTCGACGATCAATAACAGTTTTATACATTTTACTTCGACAAATCAAAATTCTTTGAGCGGTATCGGAACGGCAAATCTCGGCTTTACTGTTGACCAGAATTTCGGTGCAAATCGAACTGGGTTAATTACGGTTTCTGATGGTTTTACAAACCGAACAATTCAGATTCAACAAGGTTCGGGATGTCCGTTTTCACTCAGTCAAGAATCTTTAAATATTTCGTCAAACGGCGGAAATGCAAGCGTTCAAGTTACGGCAGGCGGAACTTGTGTCTGGAATGCAACGACGAATGCGAACTGGATCGAGATAACTTCAGTTCAACAAACAGGAAATGGACCAGCAACTTTTAACATTTTGCCAAACACAACCGGATTCCCAAGAAGTGCTGAAATAATGATCGGGGCAAGAATTTTGACCATCAATCAACTTGCGACAAATTCATCGGTGCGTTTTGATTTTGACGGCGATGGCAGAGCAGACGTTTCGGTTTATCGTGATGGACTCTGGTATTTGCAACAATCAACCGCCGGATTTGGCGTTATTCAATTTGGTTTAGCAACGGACAAAATAACGCCCGCCGATTTTGACGGCGACGGAAAAACCGATGCTGCGGTTTATCGGGACGGCGTTTGGTATGTTTTGCAAAGTTCAAACTTACAATTTTTCGCTGTCCAATTCGGCTTGGCAAATGATATTCCCGTTCCAGCGGACTTTGACGGCGACGGACGGGCTGAACTTGCCGTTTATCGCCAAGGCGTTTGGTATATTTATAATTTAGGGAACAATCAAACGAATGTTGTTCAATTCGGTCTGGCAAATGATAAACCCGTCGTTGCCGATTATGACGGCGACAGTAAAGCTGACCTTGCCGTTTATCGTGAAGGCGTTTGGTATCTGCAACAAACAACCGCCGGTTATGGCGTAATTCAATTTGGTTTGGCAACCGATATTCCGATTGTCGGTGATCATAATGGCGATGGAAAATCCGATCTGGCAGTTTATCGCAATGGCGTATGGCATATTTTAGTAAATTTCCAAACATATACGGTGGCACAATTCGGCATCGCAACCGATAAACCCGTTGCGGCAGATTACGACGGCGACGGAAAAACCGATCTGGCAGTTTATCGAGATGGAGTCTGGTATATTCTGCAAACTTCAAACGGGCAAGTTCTTATTACATCATTTGGTTTAGCAAATGATAAACCTGTTCCGAATGCTTTTGTTCCGTAATTGATCGTAACAGGATTTCTAATTTACAAAAGTCTTTATTTAATGCAAAATAATTAACAATGATAAAACGGTTTCCAATTCTAACAGTTTTAATTTTTGCGTTTAGCGTTTTTGCGGTTGCTCAACAACGTCCGCTTTTGACGGATGATATTGATACGACTCCAGCCGGAAGTTTTGAAATTACTGCCGGAACGGATTTTTTTCAAAACGCAAAATTTCCGCTTTCGGGATTGGAAGGAGATTTAACAAGAGTTGGTGATATTCGCATCAGAACGGGTTATGCTCCAAATGTAGAAGTTCAAATCGAAGGTGTGGTTCAAAATTATCTTGCTATTAATTCCGCCTCAGCAAATCCGCCGATCCCTTTGAATGTTAACGGAAATTCAACTAATGATTTCGGCGATATAACAACATCCGTAAAAATTCGCTTGAGAAACGAAACAAAAAATCTTCCCGCTCTAGGTTTCAAATTTGGTTTTCAAATGCCAAATTCAAATCAGGCAAAAGGCATCGGCACAAATCAGATCAACATTTTTACTAAAGTAATTTTGCAAAAAAAATACGGTGTAGAAAAAGGGAAAGACCCGAAACTCAATGTTTTCGGCAATTTGGGTTTGGGAATTATGACCGCACCGCTTGATAGATTTACTCAAAACGATGTCATTCTATACGGTTTAGCCGGAATTTATCGTTTAAATGATAGTGTCAATCTTGCCAGCGAAGTCAACGGAAGCATCAGCACTAGAAATGTTTCGCCAATCGGCACGGAAAGTCAAGGGCAATTTCGTTTCGGCACACAGATCAAAGCTTCGGGTTTGCGTTTTGACACTGCTGTAATTTTGGGTTTAACAAAATACAGCCCCAAAACAGGCTTAACTTTCGGAGTTACATATCAATCACCTGTGATTTTCACACCTGCTCAATAATCTAACTTTAATATGTTTCTTGGGTTTAGCCTATTTCAACAGGCTTTTGTGCTTTTCGCACCTTTTCGTCACGTATATTTAGCGACATCTTGCAAGATGTCAGCGACTTTTCACGAGATGTCAGTGACTTTTCACAATATGTCGGCGACTCTTCACGAGATTTCAGCGACTCTTCACGAGATGTCGGCGACTTTTCACGAGATGTCAGCGACATATTGCAATATGTCAGCGTAAGTTGGTCAGCTTACAAGGATATTTCGTCAAAATTCCCTCATAAACGAGTTTAATAGGAGAAATTCAAAAGTTACCACTACTCCATATTATTTAGGAAAAATGTCTATTGAATTTCACACCGATCGGTGAATGACCTTTTCCAATATTCGGTGCATTTTTGATTGCTTCATTTACAAACTCTTTCGCAATTCTAACCGCTTCAATCAGATCTTTTCCGAGTGCAAGATTTGCCGTGATCGCCGCCGCCAGAGTGCAGCCCGTTCCGTGCGTTGCGGTCGTTTCAATATATTCCGCTTCAAAAATCGTCAACTCATCGCCAACAAATAAGTAATCTTTTGCTGTTTTGTTTTTGTTTTCTTTTTTATCTGAAATCTGAAATCTGAAATCTGAAATCTGCCGAAGATGTCCGCCTTTTATCAAAACATTTTTTGCACCGAGTTTTTGCATAATTTTTGCCGCCTTTGTAATATCGTCTTCCGTTTTGATTTCAATATTTGAGATTCTTTCAGCTTCAGGAATATTCGGTGTAATGACTTCGGCTAAAGGAAAAAGTTTTTCAATTAAACTCTTCAAGGCTGAATCATCAATTAGATCAAAACCGGAAGTCGAACGCACAACGGGATCAACAACCGGATTTTTCAGTTTATTGGTTTTAATTATTCGTGCAGTTTCTTCGATAATTTCGCGTGTCGGCAACATTCCTGTTTTTAATGCCGAAATTTCAAAATCATCAAGAATCGGTTCAAATTGTCGGCGAACCGATTCAGCGGTTTGATGTTCAGCACCAAAAACACCTTGTGTATTTTGAAAGGTTATTGAAGTTATAACCGATGTTGCAAAACATCCGAACGCTGAAAAAGTTTTTATATCAGCAGTAATTCCCGCACCGCCCGAAGGATCAACTCCGGCAATTGTTAAAGTGACTTTCACAATAAAACTCCTCTAAATTCATCAAAGAAACTAATTCCGGCAAAACCGCTTGCTCCATTTTCTAAAACAGTTCGATAGTTCGTTTTATCTATGCCGCCCAGAGCGATTATCGGAAAAGGTTTTAGTTTTTCGCAAACTTCTCTTAAATTTTCCAATCCTTGCGGTTTACCGTAATTTGGTTTTGAAATAGTTGGAAAAATCGGACTGAATGTAACAAAATCCGCACCTTCGTCTTTTGCCTTTTCTGCTTTTTCAAGCGTGTGCGTGGAAACACCAATGATAAAATTGTTTGGAAATTTGCGTCTTATTAAACTTGTTGGTAAAGCATTTGAAGTCAGATGAACGCCGTCGGCTTTTGCCGCTAAAGCAATGTCGGCTCGTTCATTAACAAGAATTTTTGTTGCAGAATTTTTTGTGATTTTTATAATTTCGGAAGTTAGTTCAAAGCTCAATTTTGCGGACAATTGTTTCTCTCGAATTTGAATAAAAGAGATTCCAAAATCCTTTGCAGATTTTATGTTTTGAAGTGTTTTTATTGATTCTGTTGAATAGTTTTCGTGAGTTAAATTCCCTTTTGTGATGAGGTAAATATACGGTTTTCTTATATCTGTAAAACTGCTCAATGTTCTATTTTTCAGCGTTTAATTCACTGCCATCGAGTATGGCAACACTTTGATTAAAATTGACTATTTCCCAAAAAGCCAAGAATAAGTTGAAAACTCCAAGTCCCGTAATTGCACCACGAAACCAACCCGAAGATATAATCGTTTTAATTGATTCAAAACCTGTTTTATCAACAACAAAGGTAATAAAAAAATTGTCTGTCCAATCGCCCGGAATTCCCAGATTCGTCCACGGCAGAAGTATCAAAATACTCCCAACCATCAAGCACACCAAAACAAAAAGTATAACTGTTAATTTTGCAACCATATTTTGAATTATAACTACTTTTTCGATTCCGTAACAAGCTGAAAAACAATAATAAAAAAGCGTGAACTATAATGCTCACGCTCCGGTTTTATAGATATTCAAATAATTTATACAGCTGTCAGATTATGTTCACGCAAATTATCGAGTCTTTCGCTGACATTGCGGTAATCTACGTCCATCGCATAAATCAATTCAAATTGCTCAAAGGCTTTTTCCTTTTCGCCGTTGGCTTCGTAGGCATTTCCCAATTCGTAATAAATACCTTGTTTTTCTTCAATGCTCAGATCCGATGTTTCAAATGCACGTTCAAACCATTGCAACGCCAAATTCGGCATATCCAGTTGCATAAAGCAATGTCCGATCAAGGTGCAGCAATTCAGAAAACGATGCGTTCCGTCATTTGCCTTAACACAACTTACGGCATCCTGAAATTCTCTTAAAGCATTCTCCAGCATACCCATTTCCTGATAAACGACCGCGTGTTGATAATGTTCTTCGTAATC
>JBGTHN010000478.1:0-11365 GCA_041746235.1 Pyrinomonadaceae bacterium
GAAGATAACAACGAAGAACCTGTTTTAAAGATAGAGGACAAACGCAAATTTAATTCTGACGGCAGTTTGCGTGAAGGTGTGGTAATTGAAAAAGAAAAACCAAAAGAGGAAACGGAAACACCGATTTACGAACCGGATGCAAAAACTGTCGAAACTTATGAGGAAACAGTTACGAAAAAGCGTATGGAAGCGGAAATCGAAGCAAGTGATGAAGATGAATTGACGGAACACGACATAATGAATGACGAAAATCCGGCAAGTTTTATCAACTTTCTTTCGACTTTGGTTACAAATGCCGCCGCGAGTTTAGGTGCGATACCGCATCCCGTAACAGGACAAAAAACGGCTGATCTTGATACGGGAAAATACTGGATTGATGTTCTGGTAATGCTCCGCGAAAAAACAAAAGGAAATTTGAACACGCAAGAGCAAAGTTTGTTTGAAAGCATTTTGGGCGACTTGCAAATGCAATTCCTCGCACTTGCCAAAGCCAGCGAAGAAAAACTAAAAGCCCAAGCCGCAAAGAAATTTTCATCGAAAGATATTTTAGGCGGATAAAAGTAAGTCCAGAGTCCTGTGTCCAAAGTCCAAAGTCGAAGGAAAGTTATCTAAATCTTTCGTGATAATCAAACGGACTTTGGACTTTGGACTTTGGACACGGAACTCAATTATGCGACTCACTTTTTTAGGCACAGGCACATCAACGGGCGTTCCATCAATTGGTTGCGATTGCGAAGCATGTCTTTCGGATGATCCAAAAGATAAACGTCTGCGGGTTTCAGTTCTCATCGAACACGCTGAAAAAAAAATCCTTGTTGATACTTCGATAGACTTTCGACAGCAAGCCTTGCGTGCGGGAATAAAAAAACTTGACGCGGTTTTGATAACACATTGTCACGTTGACCACGTTTTTGGACTTGATGACATACGCCCTTTGAATTTTCGTTACGGAGCAATGGGAGTTTATGCCAATGAAATTGCGTGGAAAGATTTAAAACGCATTTTTCAATACATCTTTCAACCGACACATTTTGGTGGCGGACTTCCGCAACTTATTCCGCACACAGTCGTTAAAAATTCTCCATTCTGCATTGGCGAAGACATCGAAATTACACCGCTCGAAGTAATTCACGGAAAACTTCCCGTCATCGCTTACCGTTTTAATGATTTTGCCTACGCAACCGATCTTAAAACGATTCCGCAAGAATCTTTGGACGGTTTGCGAGATTTAGATGTTTTAGTTTTAGATTGCGTGAGAATCAAACCGCACACCACGCATCTTTGTTTGGAAGAAGCGATTGCCTATATCGAAGAATTGAAACCAAAACGAGCATATTTAACGCACTTAAACCACGACATTATGTATGAACGCGACAAACATCTTCTTCCCGATAATGTGCAGTTTGGTTATGATGGTTTGGTTATTGAGTAAAATATGAAAATTTCCATCAAAAAATCTGTTAACAAAATACAGTCAGAATCCGACTATTAAATTAAGTATCAATTTGTTCTCTCCTCTTTTAACCAATAACTTTCATTTTACATAAGGAGAATTAACTATGAATACGAAAAACTTAGTTTATTGTTTTGGGTTGAATGTTACTCTCGTTTTGCTCATAATTATCGGCTTAAATTTGTCGGTTTCAGCTCAAAAAGAGAAAAAATCGAAACCAAAAAAATTTGGCTGGAGTCTTAAGAAAGATAAAAATAAAGCAGAAAAAAACTCTAAAAACGATAAACCGAACGCAAAACCTGATGAAGATGATGTTATTAACATAAACACAGATTTAATCGTCAATGACATTTCGGTTCTCGATCAAAAAGGAGAAGCTGTTGTCGGACTTAAACAAACTGATTTTATTGTCATTGAAGATGATGTAACACAGGAAATCGAAGTGTTTTCTTCACCTTCAATCGAAAAACCAACATCTCCGCGTCATTTTCTATTCGTAATTGAGTATGATTACACTTCTTTGAATCATTCAAGAAACAGTATTGATGCCGCCAAACTTTTTGTTGATAAACTCGCTCCGCAGGACAAAATGGCAATAGTTAGCGATGATGTCAAACTACTGCAAGATTTCACAAATGATAAAACCAGACTTAAAAATAAATTTGAATCGGTTTATAAGCATTTCGACAGACATATTGGCAGAAGCGGTGGTTGGGGACTTACCTATACGGCTTTACATACCGCATTAACTGAAATGTTTGATGAAAAAGGCATTCGCCCGATTATTATTCTGCAAACCAAAGGGCTAGAATTCGATTTTATTAAAGGAGGAAAACACGACGCATCGCGCAGCCCCTTTGGTTTACATTATGGATTTTATAATTTCACTTTTGAAGACCTGCTTAGAAAAATCATCGAAAAAAGAGTAACCGTTTATACAATTATTGTGGGAAGACGTTTTGTGGGTATTTCAGATAAAGAAATGATAAAAAATATGGTGTTGTTTCAAATAGACCATCAATATGATTGGACTCCGGTTGAATTAAAGAGCATTGAGCCTCCTGCGATCGTGCCGAGCGAAGAAGTTTTTATCAGAAGAGTTTTGCAAGATCATCTTAGATGGCAACCGGCAATGATAAAAATTGCCGAAACATCCGGCGGAACTACAAACTTTTTGCAAACCCCTGAAGATGTAAAAACTACTTACTCGGATATTTTTGATGATGTCCAAAAGCGTTATTTGATTGGATATTACTCAACAAATCAAAGCCGGGATGTAAAACTCAGAAATGTAAAAATAGAAGTTCGTGATCATCCCGAATATAAAATTTTAGGACGAAAAACTTATATTCCCCGCTAACATGTAAAGTTAGAGTTTTCAATTTTCAAACAAAATGGGAAAATAGTTCGGTATCAGATCAAAACTTTTGTTATGAACTTGGAAACCGAAAGACTAATTTTAAGAAAACTGCAAATGAGTGATTTAGAAGATTTTCATTCCTTTCGCTCGAATCCCGAAATCTGTAAATTTCAAAGTTTTATGGCTTTTTCGATCGAGGACAGCAAGAAATTTATTGAAGAACAAAGTAGAACGGAATTCGGCACACCGGGCGAATGGGTGCAGACGGGAATTGTCTGGAAGGAAAATAACAAATTAGTTGGCGATTTTGCGTTGAAACCCGAAAAGGATGAACCGCGAACCGTCGAGATCGGCGTAACTTTGAACACTCCGTATCAAGGAAAAGGTTTTGCCATCGAAGCATTTACCAAAGTCTTTGAATATCTGTTCACCGAAACCGAAACACATCGCATCATCGGTTTGTTGGACACAGAAAATCACGGAAGCCGAAAATTAATGGAAAACTTAAACTTCCGACGCGAAGCTCATTTTGTGAAAAGTTATTGGGACGAAAAAATGAACGAATGGCGGGACGAATATCTTTATGCGATGCTGAAAGAAGAGTGGAAAAATTAAGTCCAAAGTCCTGAGTCTAAAGTCTTGAGTCCTTTTTAATTTAGATTATATTATGTATTTGCACTTTCAGACAAAAGTTAATTTGTTACAATTTAACTATCTAATGAGGTTTAGTTGCAATAAAGATAAAATAAGGTTTAGGAAAAAAAAGCTATGTCAAAAGAATTTAATTGCCCTTCGTGTTCCGCTCCGATAGTTTTTCAAGGCGGCGAATCAATTTTTCAAACCTGCAAAACTTGTAATGCTCCGGTTATTGTTCCTTCGGAATTTCTATACGGAAAAAAACAGCAATTGGCATCGGAAAATTTTGCGAGTTTGACGAACGACAAAGTGGTTGATGTCGAACAAGTTACAAACGAATTAACACCCGGAGACAGTTTGCCGAAAGATGATGAAATAATTGATCCCGATGCGAAAATTGAAAAATTTGAGGTTTATCAAGAAAAACTCGGGACAAGTTCGATTGAAACAAAAAATGCAGTTGATGAAATAATCGCACCGAAAAGCGAAGTAGATTATAGAACGGCAACGCCTTATTCAAGTCCTTTTGATAATAAAGATGGTTCGATCAAAATAGAAAGCGATCGACAACAAGATGTGAAATCACCGATCAATCCCGTTTTAGCAAGAGTTAAATACGAACTGGAAAGAGGCGATAAAATTGAAGCAATAAAGATTTTTCGCAGTCGTCTAAACACGAGTTTGCGGGATGCCAAAGATGCAGTTGAGGCAATCGAACGTGGTGAAGAAGTTAATATTTCACATTATTTGAATCAATAAGGCAGGATAATTATGTATGTAACATTTCAATGTCCATCGTGTTTTAGAAATTTGCAATATGAAAACGGTGATACGCCTTTTCAGGTTTGCCGTCATTGCAAAGGCAAAATAATAGTTCCTTCGACGGCAGTTCATCAAGTTGAAATTGAAGCGGAAAAACCAACCGAATATGTTCTGCGTGAACAAAAAGATTTGAAACTTGCGGAGATTCAAAACGAATTAAATGCAGGAAGAAAGATCGAAGCTATCAAAAATTTCCGCGAAACATTCGGTTCTGACTTAAAAACTGCCAAAGAAGCGGTTGACAGATTAGAAGCAAACCAACAGGTTGAGATCTCAAGATCAGATTTGCGGGAAAATTATTCAGCTTTGCAGGAAAATATGTCGCCGACAACTTCGCAACAACTCAGCCAAAAACCACAAACTCCACCTCTCGGAAAGATTTTTAACATATTATTTTATCTGGCAATTTTTATCGCAATGTATTATTGGTTGACAAGCTAAAGATTTTATTTTCCCCGCATTCTGTCTTGAGCAAAACAGCTTCTAAGAAACGTCATTTATTGATTTTGTAAAATTGAATTTGTGAGGGAAATTTATGCCGGAAACATTTAAATGTCCGTCCTGTTCCGCACCGCTCGGTTTTGAGGGAAGCACTTTTCAAAAGTGTAAATTTTGCGGAAGTAACGTGATCGTTCCATCCGAAGTTTTTCAAAGATCGGATGCAGATAAATTCAGCGGTTTCGATATTTCTTCGCTAACCGGAAAAGCCTTAAAAATTGCCGAGATTCAAAGATTGATCCAAAGCGGAAACAAGATTATGGCGATCAAGATGTTCCGCGAAACATTCGGAACAAGCTTGAAAGAGTCAAAAGATGCCGTTGATAAAATGGAACGCGGCGAAGGTTTTGACCTTTCGGGAATTCAGTTTCAAACGGAAAATATAGACCCAAATTCACGAATCTATCCAACTGGAAACAAAAACCCGACAGGAAAAAGTCGTGGTGCAATGGTCATCATTTTTTTATTGGTCGGCATTTTCTTTATTATCCCGATGCTTGTGAGCGGTTTGATATTTTTTGTAAGTTACAACCGCGACAAATTAAACATTTCAAAAAACGACATATTTTCAAAACCTATGGTTGCCGAAGAAATAACAAAATTCGGTGGCGAAGGAACAGGTGCGGGAAAATTCAAAGATAACCGAAGTATTGCAGTTGACGGCGAAGGAAGAGTTTATTCGGGCAATTATGAAGGCGGAAAAATTCAGGTTTTTGACGGAAACGGGAAATTCTTAAACTCGTTTCAGACCGAGAAAAAGTCGGTTTTAAAGGATTTGGTGGCTGACCGAAAAGGGAATTTATACGTTGTTAATACGAACGGCATTTTTGTTTACGAAGGCACAAGTGGAAAACTTGTCAAACAACTAAAAATAAACCGTGTCGAAGGTTTGGCGTTATCATTAGACGGAAAATTATTTGCGACGGTCAAGAAAGGAATTACAGTTTTCGATAGCAATTTGAAAATTATCAAAGAGATAAAAGACGCGGCTGAACAAGCCGATTCCGCGAACGGTTTTGATCAAATTGCGGTTGACGGAAACGGCGTGATCTATGCGGTTGATTCACGAAACAGCGATATTTGTAAATTTTCGTCCGAAGGGAAGTTTTTAGACCGATTTGCAACGGAATTAAATTCGCCGCACGACATTGCGATCAGCAACAAAGGACAGATATTTTTAAGCGATACGAGCAAGATTCACATTTTCAGCGAAACGGGAAAAGAGATAAATTCGTTTGAAACCACACAAACATTTGGAATGGCATTTAACGATGCTGATGAATTATTCGTCACTTCACGTCCGTTTGTCGTCAAATATAAAATAAATCCTGACGCAAACACGAAATAAACTTTTTTAAAATGAAGTGAGAAAAACTATGAAAAAATCTAACCTGATGATTTGAGTTATGAATAGGTTAAAAGATGGATTTTAATGCAGAATACTTTTACTAATGTCTATCAACAAATAAAACATCAACAGAACGAGCAGTACGCCGATAATTCCTAAAATCGAATTCAAAATCGTGCCGATTATCGGATAGAGGTTTTTAGTCTTTTTTGAAACCCAACCGATCACGCCAAAAATTATTCCAACCAAATACAGCAAAGGAGCAGACATTGAAAATATAATTCCGCCGATGAGAATATAGTTACCGACCGAATCTTTTTTTGTTCCAAGTAATATTGCGACCGCAAAAATTAGGATCAATAACAAAGGAACAGCAACGCCGATAACAACCGAAGCAACTCCAAGACGCGAATGTGGTTTTTCCGAAATAGAATTGTTGTTTTGCTCAATCACTTTGAACTTAAAAACATAAGTCTAACACACTTAATATTGGAAATTTGTGCATTGTTAGAAAAGCAGCAACAGTTAAAAATCTGCTAACGGCTTTTGTAAGTATTTATAAAAGCTATATTTAAGAGGTTTTAGCTGGCATTTGTTTAGTCTGTTTTTGAAGTCCGTAAGACTTAATTTGATCTACCAAAATGATTTTGGTAAGTCCCAGAATGATTTTGGTAAGTCCCAAAATGATTCTGGTAGATCAGAAATTCATTTTGGTAAGTCCCAAAGACATTTTGGGACTTACCAAAAACTCATAAAAACATTCAAAAGTTGAGCGAATGTCGTTTTTTCAACTCCATTCGCTCCGGTTGCGATCATTATTTGTTTGAATAGATTTTCAGAAATTAAAGTCTATTGATTATCTTCCTTTGTAATGAAATGAGTTACATCCTTATTATCCCATTTTTTATAAATTGCCGTTTTCCTTTGCTTCGCAATCCATTCGTCAACATTTCGCTCCAAAATATCGAGCGGAACTGCACCGCTTAATAAAACTACATCGTGAAATTCCCGCAGGTCGAATTTATCGCCTAATTCTTTTTCGCCTTTTTTTCGGAGTTCCTGCATTTTTAGTTCGCCTATTTTGTAAGCTAATGCTTGTCCGGGCATAGAGATGTAGCGGTCAATTTCGTTGACGATGTCTTGTTCGGTTTTTGGAGCGTTTTCGGCGAAGAAATCTATCGCACGTTGTCTGTCCCATTTGAAATAGTGCATTCCTGTGTCAACAACTAAGCGGACGGCTCGCCACATTTCGTAGGTTAATTGTCCGAATTTGTCGTAAGGATCGTCGTATAATCCCATATCTTCGCCGAGTGATTCGCTGTATAATCCCCAACCTTCGACGAATGCCGTGTAGCCGCCGAATTTGCGGAAGTTCGGGACTTCGCCGAGTTCTTGTTGGAGAGCGATCTGCAAATGGTGTCCGGGAACGGCTTCGTGAATCGAAAGTGCCATCATTTCCCATTTTGGGCGTGTTTCTGGTTTGTATAAATTGACGAAATAATAACCGGGACGCGAACCGTCCGCCGCCGGAGAATTGTAATAAGCGGTTGTTGTATCGGGTGCAATCAAGTCGGGAATCGGGATAACGCCGTAAGGCATTCGCGGCATTGTTTTGATAACTTTTGGAACTTCGGGATCAATGCGTTTTGAAATTGCACGATACGCCATCAGTAATTCTTCGGGCGTTTTGTAAAAGAATTTTTCGTCCGTTCGCAGGTAATTAAAGAACGCTTTCAAGTCGCCGTCAAAGCCGACTTTCGTTTTGATCTTTTCCATTTCCGCACGAATTCTTTTAACTTCCGACAAACCTTTTTCGTGAATTTCCTTCGGTGTCATATTCGTCGTTGTAAAAGATCGTGCAAGAAACGAATAATATTCTTCGCCCGATGGATGTTGCCAAACTCCTGCTTCGGGATATGCGGCGGGCAGATATTCGTACTCAAAAAATGTTTTCAGCTTTTTGTATTCGGGAACAATGACGTTTGCAATTGTTAATTTCGCTTCGCCGATTATTTCTTTGCGGTCAGCTTCGGAAATTGAATCGGGAAATTTTGTAAAGGCTTTGTAGAAAGGACTGTCTTCGGGGTTTTCAACAATTTGCGAATCTATCTGATTCGGCACACGCTCCAGAACCTTTTTCGCCCACATAATTTTTAGGCGTTTGCCTTCCTTCATACGAGCGATCGTTTGTTCCATCTGCGTCGGAAATGCTTTTAGACGAGTTAGCCAATCTTTGTAATCTTTAACGGTTTTAAATTGCAGAGAATTTGCCAGATTATTTTGAGTTTGAATTCCGCCACGTTGATTTATCGGCAGAAGATATGTTTTGAATTTGAAACTCTCGATGTTTTGTTCGTAATCTTTTTTGAAAAGGTCGTAATTGAGTTGGTCGGAAACAGACAATTTTGAACGATCAATTTTTTTGATCTTTTCGAGCGTGGAAATGTCTTCTTTGTGCCGACGTTCAAACGCCGCAATCGAATTATCGCCCCATTTATCGTTATAGCGTTTGTCGCCCAAACTCGATGCAAAGGTCGGATTTTGTTCCAAACCTTTTTCCCATTCCGCATCAAAAAGTGCGTAAAGCTGTTTGGTCGCTTCGGAATCGTTCGACTTGTTTTGTGCAAATGTGGCGGAAAAACTCAGGGCGATGATAAATACAAATGTCAGCAATTTCATTAAAACTGTCTCCTTGTCTGCTAGATAAATTTTCGGGAAAGAATATTCTTAAAGAATACAACAAAAAAAACGGCGATTAAAGATAAACGCCGTTTTATATTAGAAATCGTAGGTTTTGTTATTATTTTATTTCTTATGCCAATCAAAAGTTAGATCAGAGAATGGCTTGCTAGTTCATTGCTACGGTAAACTCGCATTTGCTTGTTTACTTCTCTGTTTCTACTCTTGATTGGCATATTTAATGGCTTAAGATGTTGCGTTTTTTGACTTTAAGCTGTAAGGTGTGGCAATAATTCGACATTTTAAGGTTTTATTAAATCATTCAAACCAAATCTTTTTGCTGGACAATTAGGAAGACAAAAGTCAAACAAAAAATCAATACAGAGGGAAAAGGAGTTTTAATGAGGGCAAGAACGAGAAAAGAAAAAACAAGCAAAAAAAGAGAGTTCGGACAAAGTCATCAATAGTTTGTTAAGTGCGAACTCTCTTAATTCCCATTTTGTGTTTGCTTTCATTTAAGTTTTGCAAAACTTTTTAAAGGAATAAATAAACCCTACTGAAACATTCTTCAATTGATGGCTTTATTATTTTATAAACCCTATAATTATTGTATTATCAATTTACTAAAAATTGTCAAAAAATAGAATTTTTATGCCCGAAACTATCGAAAACTACACTCCGCAAGATATTATTGAAGGTCTAAAAACTCAGGCTTTCAAAGTCTGGGGTGTAGTTTTATTTTTTGTTGCGGCTTGGGTTTTTGTGATCTTGCTTGCACCAATTGCAGCGGCAAATGGTATGACAAGCATTTCAGATCCGATCTATAATTTCTACGGTTATATTTGCCATCAGATTCCGTCGCGTTCGTTTCATACCTTGGAACATAAATTTGCGGTTTGTTCACGCTGTTTCGGCGTTTATTTTGGCTTATTGCTCGGATTTATCATCTATCCGCTTTTTCGTTCGATGGAAGAAACTGAGCCGTTTCCGAGAATTTGGTTGTTTTTATCAATGATTCCAATGGGAATTGATTGGTCTTTGACGATGTTCGGAATTTGGGAAAACACATTTTTTACACGAATCACAACAGGACTTATTTTAGGCATAACTTGTGCAATATATATAGTTCCCGCATTAGTTGAACTTTCGCAGATGATCTTACTGAAACGTGTAAAGCACAAATAAAAAAGGCTGTCTTGGTTTAGACAGCCTTTAATTTTTTATGGACTTTTTGATAATAATCTTTGATAAAATGTTAGCGACGTATCAAGACCGCTCAACACGCCCTTTGATAAGCAATTTTTATTATATTACAAAAGTTATAAAACTCAAGTTTTTTCAGAAAAACCGAGTTTAGCCGCTTGCTCCTAATTTCATCATTTCATCTCTCGGCAGAAAAATTTCAAGCAAAGTTCCGCAATCGGGTTTCGCTTCACTCCAACTTTCAATATCTAATTCAATGGTCGCTAAAGCCGCCGTCGGCATTCGGTGATATTGATTTGTTAAAATACGAACTATTCCTTCAAAACCCGGATTATGTCCGACAATCATTGCCGAATCAAAGACATCGCTTATCTCAGCAATAAGATATAAAAGTCTGTGCGGACTCGCTTCATAAATTCTTTCTGTAAATTTAATTTCAGCATCGAAATGAGCTGAATCTTTCACAAGCATCGCCGTCCGTTTTGCTCTCTCGGCAGTTGAACTCAAAATCACATCCGGCTCAAGGTTTTTGCTAAGCATTAATTCGCCCATAAAATGAGCAGTTTTGTTTCCACGTTCATTTAAGGGACGTTCAAAATCGGAAAGACTTGGATAATCCCAACTTGATTTGGCGTGTCGCAGAACAAATAGTTTTTTCATATCGAACCCTCGCAAAAAATTCAATAAATTCAAATTTATTCATCAAAATGAATAATAAAAACTATACTCCTTAACCTCACAAAATTCTAACTTTAAATTTGCTTCAAAACGATCGGACGAGGCTTGCCAATCGCTTCAAGTGTTTTCAGAACTTTTTTCTGCAAGGATTTATCTTTATCAGAAGCGAGCAAAATATCTGTTATGGAAATTATTCCTTCAAGTTTATCGTTTTTTCCTATTACGGGAAGCCTTTTGATCTGATGCTTTTTCATTGTTTTCAAGACTTTTTCGATCTTGTCTTTTGATGAACAAGTTACGACTTTTCCGTTGATAACATCACTAGCTTTTATTTCGGAAGCAGGTTTATTTTGCAGAAAAACCGATACAGCAACATCTCTATCGGTTATCGTTCCAACCAACTTTGATTTTTTATCTACAACCGGAACAAATCCGCAATCTTTTTGCCACATAACCTCGACGGCTTTTGCTAAACTGTCATTTTCCCGACAAACTCCGACCGATCTTGTCATTATTTTTTTTACTTTCATACCATTTAGAAATATCTATAAGCGTGAATAATTTAGTTTTTTCAATTTACGATTTTACAATAATTTTTACTATAATCAGTATAGATGAAAACACAAAGACTCGCCGCAATTGATATTGGCTCAAATTCGCTCAAACTCGCAATCGTCGAAGCCGCCGC
>JBGTHN010000479.1:0-5379 GCA_041746235.1 Pyrinomonadaceae bacterium
CTGATTTTAGGCTTATTTGATTCAACATAAACGAATTTTGTTGCAATGTGAATTTTGGACGATTTCTTTTTATTTTAGCAGCTTGCGGAAGTTTGCTTATATTATAGTCAAGTTGTCGTTTAGCTAAATAGTATTTATTGCGGGCATTTCGTAAATAAACTTCGCGTATTATTACTGCACTTATAAGAACAAAACTTGCCAAAATTCCAGCCGTGATCCAAGGAGTTTGCTCTCCTCCTTCGTGTAAAACTCCCCATAGCAGAAAAAACAATGCAAGAGTGAGAGCGGACGATAAAAAGTAATAACTAATTGTCGGCAACCAAAACGGGCGACGATATTTTGCTTGAATATTAGTTTTAGCTGAGATTTGCTTCATTTTCAGTTTATCTAATAATATTGCAAAACCAACATATTATTCTTATGTCTTGTTACTTATTAAAAGTGTTAAGTCAATATATGCTCGTTAAATGCTTAGGATATTTTGAGGACTAATCAAAGATATGTCAATGAAAATGTGCCAATTTAAATTTCATACACTTTATCAACTTCAAAGATATTGAGATTTTTTACATTCAAATCATTTAATTCTTTTACTATTTCATCGTGATACATCGGTTTCAAATTAATAGCATAAATTGGACAATCTTTATGCTCAAATTTTTTCAACTCTTTTTCTAAAATGCAAGGTGTCATATGATGAGATATATCAGCCAACTCACCTAATCTATTAGGAAAAGCACACTCAATTAAAAGTGCTTTGAGGTTTAGTTCATCATTGATAACATTCCAAAACTCATCCATTTCCGCAGTATCTCCGGTAAAAGCGATTTTTGATTTGCCGTCGGAAATTACAAATCCAACTGCCGGAACTTTATGATTTACATTTATTGCTTTTATTTTCAAATGTTCCGAATCAAAAATTTCACCAACTTCAAATGGACAATATTTCAATACAACTCCATTTTCATTTTCCAGTTCTGCAAAATTCGGATAAACATCCCAATTAAAGATGTCTTCTTGCAAAATTTTAATAACTTCATTTGTTGCATAAATCTCTAGAGGTTTTACTATATTCGCAAATAAATCATCAATAAATAAAGGTAATCCGGCAATATGATCAATATGAGCGTGAGTTAAAATCACATCTCTTATTTGTTCTTTTTGAGTTTCATTTGTGGACATTGCCAAACTTCCGGCATCAATCGTTACACGATCATCAATTACAAAACACGACAAATGCTGTTTATTTGTAACCTGACCGTTTTCGATTGTGCTTGGAAGTAATTGAATTTTCATATTGTTTTAGAAGTTACTCCATTGGTCAAAAGAATCTGTAAATGATTTCTTCTGAATTTATAACTTATCTTGCACAAGTTTGTCCGCGTCCACCATCAATTTCATAATTTACGCCGGTTATCCACGATGCTTTATCTGACGCAATAAAATAAATCAATTCAGCGACTTCGGTTGGCTCTCCAACTCTGCCAAGCGGATGTGTTTTTTTAGAATTCTCAAGAAAACTTTCATAATCTTCTTCGGACATTCCACCGCGTTTGTGCAAATTTGAAATTACTACACCCGGATTTACAGCATTTACACGGACTTTTTTTTCTGCTAGTTCAAGAGCCGAACAACGCGTCAATTGGTCAAGTGCCGATTTCGAAACGCAATAAGCCAAGACATTTGGAAATGAACGATTTCCGGCAACACTCGAAACATTGACAATATTTCCCTGCGTTTTTTCAAGATGAGGAACACTTCGATTCATCAGATAAAAAACTGAACGCAGATTTATATTTATCATCTTGTCCCAATCATCCAATTCAGTATTTTCAATTGACCCGTTAGCGATAATTCCAGCAGCATTTATTAAAACGTCAATCTGTCCGAAATTGTCTGCGGTATCGGTTATCAATCTTTCGATCTGACTTATTTCTTTCAAATCAGCCAGATGAATTTTGATACTTCCTTCCAAGTCGTTTATTTCATCGCGTAATGAGTTCAATTCTGTCTGATTTCTTCCAACAGCAATAACCTTTGAACCATTTTTTGCAAAAAGCATTGCGGTTGCACGACCAATTCCCGAACTTGCTCCGGTTACTATTACTACCTTATTTTGCATATTTTTTGACGATATGGATTTTATTTTTTGCAGTCTTTAAATTTAATAAACTTCTTCCTATGAGAATTTTTAATAATATCTCAAAGCGTTTATTTTACAAAAACAATACAAAAAAAAACAGGACAGCAAATTATTTGCGTGTCCTATAGAAATTAATTATTTATCCTTTGTTTAGCTATGAATATTTCGCACAGTGTTTTGATTTATTACATACTGTCCGTTTGTGGTTGTTTAGGGAATAATTGCTCAAACGCTTGTTTTGTTTCTTGACGTTTGCGTTTCTGAAAATCATTTACCCAACTTGAAACATTAGAAACCACCTTTCGGGCTGCTTCTTGATTCTTCTTTTGATCATTGTTTTCAACCTTTTCAACTACATTTAGGTCTTTTTTCTTTATTACCCTGATTTTAGCTTTGTTAGTCATCGTATTATTCCCTCTTAATCTGTATGAATTTGTATATATATAAGTATTATTGCATTTTGGAATTTTTATATTCCATTTATTTTTTTCATTTGCAATTAATGTGCCGTTTAAGTGACGATACCGAAAAAAACTTTTGCGTTTTTTATTTTGAAAAAAATAAATTTATTTTGCATTCTGCAAAATTTGAATAACATTTTTGCGGATTGCTAATAGTTTAACGACACCACATATTCTTTTGTTCCAAGAAATTCAAAAATAAAAGCCTGTTAAATCAATACTATTTTTATGAACGTATCAATTCAGTGAACTTGCAAATAAGTTGGCATATCTTTTGCAATCTTTAGTTTTTAATGAATTACACAGACCTTATAATTATCTATCTTGCGGGCGGTTCACCATTTGGGGTTTATTATTTTTTTAACTCAAATGGAAATAAAAAATTGGTGTGGCTCAAATCTGTTCTTATAATATTTGTATGGATTCCTTACGCTTTTCAATTATTGTATTCAAATGTTACAAGTAAGCTGAACAATAGCAAACTTTCAGATATAAGCAATCAGCAAAACACGTTACGCAATAATTTAGCAAAATTACAAAGAGGTTTTGAAGATTATTTACCAACAAACAAGGCAGAAATGTCCCTTTTTGAACTTCGTGAAATTATTGAAAGATACAGCGAATTAACTACAATACAATCTGAATTAAATGGAAAACCTGCGAATCATGAGAAAGAAATTTTTCGGATAAACGGCAATAACGAAATTGAAATATCGGCAATTTGCCTAAACAGACGCAACCATAAAAGACTTCTTTCTCATCAAACCCAAGCAAAGAGCGATTTTTTGAAATCACTGAGAATATTGTTTAACTCAACAAAGGACGTGAAAAAACTTGGCGAACATTCGATTGAATTTGTTAAACTTTTAAATGAAGATGAGGCTTTAATCTCGGTCTTCGAATTATACAAAGAATTTTCGCAAACCTTACAAGAATCAAACGTCAGCAATTCGGAGAAAGATTTATGGACAACACAAGAACCAAAACAATCGAATACGAAACAAATTTCAATACGTCTGCAAACCTAAACAGCGATGATTTACAAAATCAAACAAGTTTAGAAACATTATTGTCACTAAATTCGGAATATGCTCATCGTGAACAAGTTTTTCAAAATGATAAAGAAACAGTCGAAGCAAAATTGATTACCAATCCACTTTCAAACGAAACAGCTTTCGCTTATTTTGGTTTTTTGTTAGGAATGTTCCCGCCAGCGGCTCTATTTGGAAGGTTTTTATATGAATCAAATAATATTCCCCAAGAAGAATTCTGGATTATTTTTCTGTTGTTGCTTGTTAATATTGTTTCGGCTTTGGTCGGATACTTTTCTGGAAAAACTATAGGCAAAATAGTCACTGAACTTGAAAAATTATCATGGCATTGGATGCTTTTAATTTTACCCTTTTTAGGCTTGTTATGGGGAATTATTTCCGGTGGTGCAGGCGGTATTTTTATTTTCGGCATCGGTGCGATATTTGGTGCAATCCTTGGCGGTTTAGTCGGAAGTGTTGCTCTTCCCTTATTCACAATCTTTCACAGATTATTCAAACGTGGTGAAATTATTGATAAAAAATTGTTTCTTCCGCTGGCATTTGGAATAACATTCATTATTTCAGCATTTATTCTTGGATTTTAATTTTTGGAAAAACTATCTTTCATTTTAGTTACAATTTAATTAACTTTTAATAAAGAATTAATTAAATTGTAACTTTTTTGTAACATCGACTGCTTTACCATTAACCCCCATATGAAAAAATATCTAATTTTAGTTGCATTTATCTTTACTTTATCTAGCATTGCATTTACACAAGAACCAAATGAAGGTGATATACAGTTTTGGAATGAAACCAAAGTATATTTTAAATCAATCGAGAAAACCGACAGCAAAGGTAAAAAACAAAAATTCGTGTCGCCATTTGTTATGGGAACGATCCGCATTGGGCAAGATGTCAGACATTTTGTAAGTGAAAGGATTGGTTTTGGTTTTGATGTGCGTTTGAATAAGTATTTTACAGTAACACCAAGTTATTATTACATTGCCGAACAACCGACCAAAAACGCAAAATCCATCGAACATCGTTTAAGAATTGAAGTTACAGCCGAAAAAAAATGGAAGAAATTTTCGTTGAGTAACAGAAACCGAATCGAACACAGACTTCGCAACAATCGCAATGATTCAACCCGATTTCGCAACAAGACTAAAATTAAAATTCCGATCAACAATAGTGAAGGTGAGGAAATTATTGCACCTTTTATATCAAATGAACCTTTTTACGATTTCAGCAGAAAAGAATGGTCAAGAAATGAATTTTCAGCTGGAATTGGTAAGAAATTTACCGACAAGGCTTCGGGGGAATTCTTTTATATGTTGCAGAATAATACCGGAAATACTTTGAAACGAGTTAATATATTCGGAGTAAATCTAAAATTCACAATTGATTAGATAAATTGTATTTGGCTGATTGTTAATGGTTAATTGTTTGGTAGAATATTCACTGAACAATTAACCATTTTTCTTTAAACAAAATGCTCGTCCTTTTACATTTATTTGCACTTTTTTTGCTTGTCTTATTGGGCTTTTATGTCTTTGTGGCAAATCCACGAAGTCGTGCAAATCAAACATTTGCGACATTTATTGCCTTTCTTGCATTGTGGACTGTAAAAGATCTGATCTTCTGGAATTTTCAAGATGATTTCTTGAACTGGGATTATTGGGCATCGGCAAGTTGTATAATTGCTCTATTAATGCACTGTGCTTTAGTAGTTTTCGCATGG
>JBGTHN010000480.1:0-2275 GCA_041746235.1 Pyrinomonadaceae bacterium
GAGAAACTTTAACCACCCAAAACCTCCAATTTTTCAAAGATTACGCAAAACTTCTGCATGTTACCGAAAACTAAAAAAGCCCCCCCAATTTATGAAGCGTCTTTTTTTATGCCCTCGGGAGGATTCGAACCTCCAACCAACAGATTATGCTTACCAGCTACGCTTTTCAACGCCTTTTTCAAGTTTGTGGTCTGGACTTTCTCTTCTCTTTACGAGTCTGCTGTCAAGTCTCTACACATTCCGATAAAATTATCGGCTTTGCTCGGGATTACCATATTTTCATATGATGAAAACTTAGGCTTCCCCGAATTTAACAGATTCTACTAAAATGCTTTTCTATAACAAATTAGCAACCCATTCTTTCAAAAAATCTTATAGAAGTTTCCACTTAGATTTTCCGTTTTTGAGTCTGCTGCTCTAACCGTTGAGCTACAAGGGCAAAAACTTTATTAGTTTAGATGAAAGTTTTTTGGTTATCAACTCTGTAAACTAACAAATTTTATCAAATAATATCTTTGGCTAATTTATAAAATGCTTCCTCGACGTTTTCGCCTGTCTTCGCACTCGTTAGCATTACTTTTCCCGAATCTCCGATAAAGTTATTTATCTGTTCTTCGGTGATTTCAATATCTTCGGTCAGATCGTTTTTGTTGAACAGCACATAAAAAGGAATTTTGCCGTATTCGGTTTCGATCATTCTTTGAATTAAATTAGCGACTTCGAGCGTTTCGTAACGGGTTAGATCAATTACAAGAAGATAGCCCGATGAACCCCGTAGGAATGACGGGCGAATTTTGAATTCGTCGTCTTCGCCCTGCAAATCCCAGAGCATCATCGTAACTTCGCGGTCTTCAACGCGGACGACTTTTTTATCAACCTTTACTCCAATGGTTGAATGATATTTTTCAGAGAAAATACTTTGGACAAATTGACGAACGAGACTGGTTTTTCCAACTCCCGTCGCTCCGATCATACATATTTTTTTTTGTATCATTTTTTATTGGGTTTTTACCTTAAATGTAACTTTGCATTCTTCACTTTGCGTTTTACCACCTTCCGCCAATACATTTATAAACTCTTGTTTCTTTTCTTGCAAACTTTTTATCTTTTCCGAACGATTTTTTAATTCGTTCAAAATAACTTCGGCTCGTTTTTTACTGATCTCAAGGTTCGCTTCCGGTGTTCCAATAGAACTTGCAAAACCGTGAATTTCTAACTGAAAATCTTTTCCGATATGAATTATTTTTTCTATATTTTTTGCTAATTCATCAAGTTTCTGTGTTTGTCTATCAGTTAAATTTGTCGTATTACATTCAAAAATTAAATTAGTAGATTCTATTTTGCCGACCAATTGCGATAATCCGCCGTCAGCAATTTTGAACTCTTCGACACCGAACAAAAGCGATGCGAAACGACTTGCTTCCGTGAACCATTCGTTCGGGATATTTCCTTCGGCAATTAAAATTCGATCTTCCAATTTTAATTTTACACCATTTGGCGGACGCAAAGTTTTTTCGGCACGTTTTAAGACAAATTCTGGACTTGAATCCTGAAAAGGTTTCCAATTCTGCTCGACATCATCTGCGTCAAGATCGTATTGACGTGTTAATTCCTGCGGATTTATTGCTAAAGGATCACGCAAACCGCCGATCGAATGTGTAAAAAACCCGCGTTCCGCTTCCGTGACGACAATTCCTTTTTCTGCCCGAAGTTGTTTGACATAACCCGACCAACGCAAATAATCCCGAACGTAGAAAAATCCTCCGACCAGAATTAAAATTCCAAGAATCGAAAGTAAAACGGTTGAAGGTTTGAAAAATCCGCTTTTCTTTTCTTCCTCTTCCCGACTTGATTGAAATCGCAGACATTCTTCAAGGATCGGACGCGATTCTTCAAAAACTGCCGAGTCACCTTTAAAATTATCCAGTTCGTATTCTTGTCTATATTGGATTTTTTCTATCGCTTCATCAAATATTTCGCGGAGTTGGAGCGGCGGATTTCCGCGTATCACGGCGGCAACAACCGCATCGGGACTGCTTTCTATCCAAACGGAAAGTTCATTGATCTTCAGTGAATCCAAAGTTGCATCATCGGAAGTTTTAAAGGAATCGTGAACAAAATCGGTAATTGCCGTGAGCATTGCCGAAACCATATCGGCATCTTCGGTGTCTTGCGAATTCGCTGCAACGTGTTGAAGCAATAAACCAGTTTCCTTGTGAATTAAAAAAACTTGTTCAACGCGATAGAGCAAAGTATTGAGCATCACGACCTCGCC
>JBGTHN010000481.1:0-16348 GCA_041746235.1 Pyrinomonadaceae bacterium
CGATATTAAATCAAATGACGCATTTGGGAATGCCGGACAGTTACAAAATAGAAAAATAAACATAAATTAGAAAATTAGAAGTTTACTGATTTATGCAACAAAGCCATGGTGATCTGATAATGACGGCAACCGATTTGGATGTATCACTTGTTACTCGTCAAGAAGTTGACATTTTGCGGTCTGGTTCGATTTGTCTGAACGGCAAAAAGTTGGGGCAGATTACCGGAGCATTACCGAATGAACCTGTGCATCTAAAACTTGATTACAAAACTGAAAAAGTTGAGTTTCTTGCCGGACGTTTTAAAGGCAAACTTGCCAGAGTAGATATAGATAAGTTTCCTGAGATTACTCGTGTTGTGGGTGAACCCGCAGAAATTAGGGCATCTGTTTTTTATGAAGGTCTGCGACGGACGAGTTTTGCTGTAACTGATAACGACAGTCGTTTTACGATAAATGGGATTTTGCTTCTTATCGAGAAAGGTGAATTCAAGATGGTCAGCACGGATGCTCATCGGCTTTGTCTTTTTAGAATGATGATAACTACGGCAAGTGCTTCTGATCTGAATTGTCTGATTCCGATCAAAGCTGTGCGGGAACTTTTAAGGATTCTATCAAGAGAACTAAAATTAGACAAAGAATCTGAAATTATTATTAAAAAAGGTAGTCATCTGGAATTTGAAATTGGTAAAAAAGTATTGATTGCCCGGGAAGTTACGGGAAATTTTCCGAATTGGGAAAATGTTATTCCAAGCGATTTTGAGTCTTTTGCCGAGATTAATGCTAAAAACTTTTTTGATGCATTGATCAGAGTTGGAATCTTAGCTGATGATCAAAATCGTCGGATCGATCTTACCTTTTTCTCCAATCAGGTTCAGCTTAAAGCAGAATCTTCGGAAGTTGTTTTTTCTACTGAAGAAGTTGTTTGTACATTTCGATATTTGGATGATTCGGTTAATGTAGAAAATAGTCTTAACGGTGGTTTGAAGATTGCTTTTAATGCTAAGTATTTGATGGATTTTTTCTCTGTTCATTCCACAAAAGATGCAAATTTAAGAGTCGTTTGGAAATTTGGTGTGAATGGCTCGCAAACGGAATTGAAGTTTGAAGGAGAGGAGCAAATATTTTCATATATTTTGGTTCCGCTTAAAGTTTAGAAATAACTTAAATTCTCTATTGAATACCTTTTATATGAGTATATTTGAAAAATATCGGGATTCTATTGAAGAAAGCTTTTTTTAATTGATTTTTATTCTGCCGATGTTTTTGAAGATAGGTTTCTGTACTCTTATTCTTAGGTTAAAAAGAAGACTAAAAGGGTTAAGGCGGGAAAAAATTCGTTAAGTCCTTTTGTTTTTAATAATTTAACGAAAACAACTTCCGAATGAAAACTACATATTGGTAAAATTTTCCGAATCAGAACTATATATTCCGAGTTAATTTCCGAATGGAAACTACATATTTTTTTGTGATTTCCGAATGGAAACTACATATTGTCCGAATGGAAACTACATATTCGGGCTGTCTGAGAAGTTGATTTCCGAATGGTAACTACATATCTAAAATGAACTTCCGAATGAAAACTACATATTTTTCCGAATGAAAACTACATATTTGCCAAAATTAGGCAAAATTCTGTGGATAATAACTGTGGAAAAAGAGGCAGTTATCCACAAATTCCGAATCAGAACTATATATATTTCCACAATGTCCGAATGGAAACTACATATTTTTATAAGTTGGAACTATCTGCAAATTGCTTGACTGTCTTTTGTTTTAGATTCGCTTTAATAGTCTGATCGGCAAAATATATGTCGGGTTTAATTTCGATAACTGCGTCAACGAGTTTGTTTTTTCGCTCCTCGGAATAGATGTTTTTGACATCATAGCCGCGTATGACACGCTTTTTTACCATCTCATCAAGTGCTTTTTTTACGTATCGAAGATTGTCCCGCATGTATTTGTACGGGGTGAGTCCAAAATCGCGGATCATCGTCGAAAGCGAAATAGTGTAGTTTTTTACAATGTTTGCCTGCGTAAAATTATGGCTCATACGTTTATTTAACTGGCGGGAGACGACGTGCTTGAAACGCATCGAAACTTCGTAGTTGAACTGCCGCCATGTGCCTTCTTTGATTGATTTGGTAACAAGTGAGTTAAAACGGACAAAGGCTTTGGTTTTTTTGCCTTGCCCTTTCCAATCCTCGCGTGTGTTGAGTCCGACGGTTTCAAACAAATGGTCGGAAAAAACCGTTTCACCCGAAAGCGTCGTCAAATGAATGGTTGTCCCGACGCAGACCATCAGAGCCTTTTTTATCTGATCGAGCGAATATGAATGTCCGGTTTTTTTGAGTTCCTGCTGAAGTTCGTAAAGTGTAAAAGTAACCGCCGCCTGATCATCCAGAAACAGCCCGTGTCCGTCAACAGCAAGTTTTCTCAGGGCATCTTCGACAAGCTCCTCGATCACGCCGGGAAAATAATCTCTTACCACGCCGTCAGAGTCCTTAATTTTCGCGGGGTCGATCGAGATGGTGTAGCTTTGCCCGCGACACTCGAATTGGCGTTCGAGACGATCCAGAAATTTGTCTTGCAGCCGTTCAACTCTCCAATAGACATATTTCGGGCAGAAATCATAAAACTCAATGGTATTACTGAATTGCTTTTCAGTGGGCATTATAGCCTCAAAGAGTTCCATCTGAACGGGCTTTGATTTCTCAAAATCATCTATATTCTTTTTCGGGATAGTTTCAGACTGCTTTTTTGCTCCGGCATTTGTTGTGCTGGTTTTGGCTTGATCTATAGATTGGGTTTTTTTCCCTCGTTTCATAGCGGAATCATTCCTAGTGAAAGGATAATTTACTAAATATTGTGGTGCTGCGTATTATTTGTCAACATCCTACGATAAAAATAAAAAAATTATGGCACATATTATTGAGGTTGAAAGATGCTCGGAAGCCGAAGTCTTTTTTATTCGTACATAGGTTTTGGCAATGGGTCTCTTTTCCTAAACCATTCTTTTTAGATTTAAACAATAATTCTAAACAGTCTTGCGTCTGATAATGACATACGTTTATTGAGTAGCTGTGTCCGGTTCGTTTGAGTTTCTATTGGAGTTGGTAGAGCGTAAACGTTACACTCGCTTCATTATCAAGAAAAACTCCTTGTCCGGCTGTGGCAATATGCTTTTATTTCTGGATTTAACTGAGCATTGGTTTAGGTAATACTTTTATTATCAGACGCAAAACGATGTAAGTCATTTTAATCAAACGCTCTCAAGTGCTGCACGCAATTTCTCATTGACGCTTTTTGCCGTGTTTACGAAATTCGCGTCTTCCGTCAGCGAAAGCATTTTGGCGGCATCAATCGCCATTACAGCCGAACCATTTTCCAATTCGTAAACCGCCACATTGCACGGCAGAAGCAATCCGATATCAAAATCTTGCTGCAACGCTCGACGAGCCAGCGGGAGATGATACGCACCTAATATCGAATATCTGCGAAAATTAATACCGAAGTTTCCATTGAATATTTGCTGTAGATCAACTTCGGTCAATATTTTAAAACCTTCATTTTTTAAGGCTTTTTGCACATTCAATAGAGTTTCATCAAACGAAGTTTTAAATTCACGGCGAAAACCGTAAGTTTTAACCTCCGATATTTTGACCTTTTGACCGTGAATCTCTTCAATCATCCACAGACCGAAATATGTGATTCTGTGAACTCCGTTCGCCTGCAAAATAGACTCAGCCAAATCCTTGGTTGTCGAATTTGAAGCTTTAACGGTGACAAGTAAATGTCCATCTTTCAACTCTTTTTCGTATTTGTCCAAATAATGTCCTTCCGCACCAAAATGCTGAACCGAACGCAAAGCCTTCCCCAGAAATCCGTGTTTCTCGCCGCTAAAATCAATTTTTTCTAAATCGTGTATGACTTCAATATCAGATGCCAAAAAACCGTTTTGCTCCAATTCCGTAAGCGTCTTTTGAATAAGTTCAGTGCTATCGAAAACACCTAAAATTTTATGTGTCGGATATGTAAAAAATCCTTTTTCTTTTTCTGCTTTTGCTTTCATCTTAATATCTCCCTAATGATGACTTACTAAAATACCGTTTCGTCTTTTCCAATAATTCCAACGCCATTTCAAATTGATCGGATTAGACGTGTTATGCCAACCGATCAATAGTTTGAAATGCAGTTTGAAAAAGTAATATATGAAAGGCACAGCTATCGTGATCTTTTTTAACGAATTACTAGAAATAGAATTTGCCATAAATGAATGTTACCTTTCACAATTCTGCTTTGTCGCCTGTTTATAGAATCTGTTTGATTTCAATAATTTCGTGTTCATAGTTCCCCCGATCTCATAGCTTTTGAATTGCCTTCACGATTGTTAATACAAATAGCGAAATAATATTGTATCAACACATCACAATCTTGATCATTTGTTCTAAATGGTAGTTAGGTCGTCAGAAAAATTTGTATTGATAAATATGACAATCCTTTAAGTAATTTCTGTAACAACTCTATTCGCTGATTCTAAAGCACCTTCCATTCCGGGGAAGTTATCGGCTGTGTGTTCGCTTGCAAAATATATGTTGCCAACCTTTGTTTTGATATGCGGTTGGATGGATGTAAGTTGTCCGACTTTCAGATGGGAGAAGCTCCGCGAATAAATTCGTCTTGCGACCAGGAGAGCGTATGTAGTTTTTCAACACTTCCTTTCATAAACGTGAGGACTTTTTCAAACATCTGTTGTCCATAAATAAGCCGTTTATTTTCAGGCATTTGCTCCAGAATTTTTGAGCCGATACCTTCGGTCCAGATCGTAAAGATCGCTCGCTCATCTCCGCTACTTCCCGTTGATGCAAAAATTCTTTCGATCGGCGTGTCCGTCCAAACGCTTGAACCTAATGCACGTCTGTCCCATTCAACATATTTTGATTGAGTATAGACTTTTGTATTTTGAGTGCATTCCAATTCATTGATCGCCCGTGTTTTCTCCGGAGGCAGTTTGGACGAGAACTCAATTTCTTTTAGAACTGAAAATGGAATTGTGCAAATGAGTTTATTGCCTTCGATTGTCTGTGTTTTTCCTTTCTTCTCATGGAATTCAACCTTAACGCCATTTTTATTCTGTGAGATTTTCTTAACTTTGGAAGTTAATATAATTTTTACACCGATTTTTTGTGCTTCTCTAGCAATCGCGTTTAGAACTAGATCTTTTCCACCGACGATTTTGACGGAAAGTGTTCCGGCATTTCGGCGTTTGAGTGTGTCTTGTATAATTCCGGCAGTCGAAACGGTTTCGATTGAATTATAATTGAGCGAAATATTTATCAGTTCAATAGCTTTTTGGGAAACTCCTTTTTGTTTAAGTGTTTGAGCTAGAGAGAATTTATCAAAATCTGCCAAGGTTCTTTTATTGTCACGGTATTCGTTATAGATCAAACGTAAATTTCTGTCATAGAAAGTCTGTGGCAGCATATTTGCTTCATCGCCTTTGAGTCCGTATGGATGTGTTTTGAAAACTGTTCCTTTTCGGTAAAGTTTGCCTTTCATATAGGCGGTCCGACCGATTCCGTATTGAATTCCCGCAACGCTTCCGCCCGTTTCAAACTCATCCGGTTGTTCCACGTATTCAATTCCAAATTGCTCCGCATAGCCGAGCATACGTTTATAACCGTCGCCGAGAAGTTCGCCGCCGGATTTAACCTGCAAACCTTTGGAAAAAGGTTCTCGCAAAGTAAAAACTCTTCCGCCGATCCGATCTCTGCCTTCGATCACGGTTACCTCAAAGCCTTTTTTTGCAAATTCATAAGCGGCGGACAAACCCGCTAATCCGGCACCTGCAATAATAATGTGATGTTTCTTTTTCTGTGCAAAGAGAGGTGATTTGGAAGCGATCAGAATTCCGCCTGAAGTTAAGATAAATTCTCTACGAGTTAATTTCATATTTGTTATATCGTCCTTGATTAATCTAAATAATAATGCCAATCAAGAGTAGAAAAACACCATTGTTGAAAACAAAGAACTTACATGACTGCGGATTTTATTTTTACGCAAACGGCACTTGTAAGTTGTTGATTTTAAGCATCCAATTTCAACCCTTGATTCGCATTAATAATTTTAGGGTTTCAAAAAAAACACAGCTAGAATTCAATCTGCTGACGAACGGCTTCAACTGAACAGTTTGCTCTTTCGGCAACTGCTGCTGATGTGCTGCCGATGAGAAATTTCTCCAGCGTGCCGGAATATGAATGGGCTCCCATAAAGATCGAATCAACTTGCCATTTTTGGGCTTGCTCAACGAGAACTTCTTTCGGATTTCCTTCTTTGACCTTTAACTTTACATTTAATCCTTCATCCCGAAGTTTGCGGATGGAACTTTCCGCCAGTTTTTGCATCCAGTCGTTTTCGGATTTAAAGTCTTCTTCCATCCAATCCTTGATCGGCGGAATAAATCTTCCGATGGTCGCCGGAACTAGCGAATGAACTGCCACCATCAGGCAGATTTCCGTATCATCGCCCCAATTGCGGGAAGCAACTTCTTTAACGGCGATCTGCGAACCGATTGAGCCGTCAAAAGCGATCATAATTCGCAAAGGTTTTGGATCAACTTCAATCTTTCCACGAGCAACTCTTATCGAACATTTAGCTTCGGTTAAAACTTTTTGCGAAATACTACCCATCAAAATTCGTCCAATAGCATTTCTGCCTTGTGAGCCGAGAACGATCAAATCGGGCGAAAACTTATCGGCACAAGTTAGAATTTCCCAACCGGGTGAACCGTTCGGGGACTCATTGGTTACTTTCCAGTTCGGAAACTTTGCCAGGATTCTTTCTCTGGCGTGACGGCTTAAAGTTTCGGCTTCGTGAACTTCACTCTCGGCAACTTTTAAACGTTTTCTTGATAATTCATTGATAAAGTCCGGGTAATCTTCTTCATTAAAACCATCACCGTTTGAACTTGTTGGCGGCGGCATCCAAACTTCGGCAACCGATACAACAAGTGCTTCAACATCCTTATCCGGCAAACCCGCTCTTTGCAGGTCATCAAGGGCTTTATCAGATGAGTTTGATCCATCATAAGCAACTAATATTTTCATCATTTTTCTTTCTCCATTTCTTTGAGTTCTATAAGAGAATTAGAGCGGATTTTCATTTCTCAAACTAAATAACAATACTTCTCGTTTCTTCAATACAACTGAAACGCAAGCATTATGCCAAATAAGATCGGCTATATATCATTGAGTTAATGAGTTTTTCAGCGTGAAATATCACCCGAAAGACTGCGAAGGATTTCGCACTTATTTAGGTTTTTCGGTTTTCTGATATTTTTTGATGTTATGTTTAAAACTTCAAAACAGAAAAATTTCTATATTTGCCGTTAATACCAATACCGTCGCCAAATAAAAAAAATTATATGTGTGCGGTAACACAGACAGACTTTCCAGTTTAAATTAAACTTCAAAGTTAATGACTAAAAGACAATACATTACTCCAAAATGAGAGTTGAAAATATGCTTTTTGATATTTATTTAATTGGCTTTCTAAATGTAACTAAACACAGCAGATACAATTAAAATTGGTTCTGCGTTCTCCAGAAGCCTTTTTAATTAAAACCAAGTTTTTATAAGTTTTCAAAAAGCCTTTGTTTTCAACATCTCGAATTTTATGACTCTTCAAATTTGGAGAAGGTATTGTAATACGAGAGTAGTTTTAAATATGATGAGTAATACAAACGAACAGCCAAACGCTCAGGTTCTGATTGTGGATGATGATAAACAGATTTCCCGCACGCTTGAGATGGCTCTGAACTCCTGGAAGTATGAAATAGTTTTAGCGGGAAATCTTGCTGAAGCCGCCAAACTTCTCGAACAGGAAGAACCACAAATTGTCCTACTTGATATTGAACTGCCGGATGGTTCGGGACTGGATTTTCTGCCCGTTATAAAAGAAAAATACCCCGAAACCATTGTTGTAATGGTCACGGGAAATGTTGATATTAAAAGCACGATTTCCGCACTTCGAGGTGGTGCTCACGATTTTATCAGCAAACCGATTCATCTTGAAGAACTCCGTGTTACGCTACGTAATTCGGTTGAAACACGCCAACTTCGGCGGGAAGTCAAACAAATGCGTCGGCAGAGAGCCGAGCAGTTCGAGTTTGAACAAATTATCGGCAAATCTGCACCAATGCTACAGGCGGTTGAAACTGCTCAGAAAGTTGCTCAATCGGATGTTACATCGGTTCTGCTGCAAGGCGAAACGGGAACGGGAAAAGACTTGTTTGCCCGTGCAATTCATTTTGCATCGGGCAGATGTGATGCTCCCTATTTGGCAATAAACTGTGCCGCATTACCTGCAAATTTGATCGAGTCCGAACTATTTGGTTACGAGAAAGGAGCTTTTACAGATGCAAAGAATCGCAAAGAAGGACTATTCGAGCAAGCCAACGGCGGAACGATTTTTCTCGATGAGATCGGAGAGATGGAAATTTCACTTCAAGCAAAACTTCTAAGAGTTTTGGAAGAAGGAAAATTCAGACGCATTGGCGGATTAAAGGAAATTCCGATTGATGCTCGTGTCGTTGCCGCTTCTAATCGTGATCTGAAACAGGAAAGCAATACGGGAAATTTCAGGCTTGATCTATATTATCGTTTGTCCATTATCCAAATTGATATACCGCCGCTTCGTGAGCGGGGCGACGATATTTTACTTCTGGCAAAACACTATATTGAGCTGACAAATCATAAACGCAAAAGCGATAAAAAATTAAAAGGTTTAGCCAAACCGACAGAGAAAATTTTCAAAGGTTACAAATGGGAAGGCAATGTCCGCGAACTTCGCAACGTCATCGAACGGGCTTCGATACTTGAGGACGGCGAACTTATTACCACCGAATATTTGCCGAAAGATTTGGTTGGTGGAAATTCAAGCGGAGATTCAAATTCCGATTTTCATCTTCCCGCCGAAGGTGTTCCATTACAAGATGTTGAAATGCAATTCGTCCGTCAGGCGGTTGCGAGAACCAACGGGAATTTAACGCAAGCGGCAAAACTACTCAGTATTTCCCGGGATCAAGTGCGGTATCGCTTGAATAAAGATAAGACGGAAAGCGAAAAAACTTTATCAATGGGTAATGTGTGAGACTTAAGGTGTACTAATAAATGAAAGATCTAACCGCGTCAAAAAAAACTGAAAAAGAATTAGCAGAAAAAGAGATGACAACAGGGAACTTTGAAAACGCTCTCAAAGAACTCTCCGATATAAAGCACGCTCTAGCCGCATCAACTATTGTCGCATTCACGGACCAGAAAGGTAAAATAACTTATGTGAATGGTAAATTCTGCAAAATATCAGGATACAGTCGCGAAGAATTACTCGGACAAGACCACCGCATAATCAATTCCGGCTTTCACGAAAAGGATTTTTTCCGCAATCTTTGGACAACAATCTCTAAGGGAAAAATTTGGAACGGAGAGATTTGTAATCGGGCTAAAAACGGCTCGCTTTATTGGGTTTCGACAACAATCGTTCCGTTTGTTAATGAAGAAGGCAAGCCATATCAATACGTTGCTATCCGCCATGACATTACCAAACAAAAAAATGCAGAAACTACGATTTTGCAAAAAGAGAATCATCTTAAAGCGATTTTAGATACCGCACCCGACTGCATCAAGCTGCTTGATTCTGAATGCCGAATTGAAAGTATGAACGCTTCGGGGCTTAAAATGCTTGAAGCTGAATCAATTGAGGAACTTCAAAACAAACAATTCCAAAGCTTCGTTTTGAAAAAGTATCATGAAGAATTTGAAAAAATGATCAGGGAAGTTTTCGAGGGTAAATCCAATCAAATTGAATATGAGATTCAAGGATTTAAGGGAACACATCGTTGGTTTGAAACGAATTTTATTCCTTTTCGTAATGAGCCGGGTCAAATTGCTTATGCATTGGGAATTACTAAAGATATTTCTGACAGAAAAATTTCTGAAGCATTGATAATTAAGCAGGAAGAAATGATCGAGCAAACCTATGATGCCATATATAGTTGGAGATTGGACGATGGCATAATTTATTGGAATCAGAGTGCGGAGAAACTTTATGGTTACTTGTTTGACGAAGTAAAAGGCATGGAAGTTTATGAAGTTTTGGAAACGGAATATGGAACATCATTTGATGATTATTTCGAGAAATTAAAACGAGATGGTTTTTGGGAAGGAGAGATCAAGCAGAAAGCTAAGAACGGTAAGAAAATTTATGTCGAGAGTCGGCAAAGATTAAATGAAACAATAGACGGAATAACAATTGTTCTTGAAACCAGCCGTGATATCACCGAGCGAAAACAAGCAAATGAACGAATCCGTCAACAGGCTTCATTGCTTGAAAAAACACGGGATGCGATCATCGTCTGCGATTTGAATCATAAGATCATTTTCTGGAATCACGGAGCTGAAGAAATATATGGACGGAAAGAAGAAGAGGTTCTGGGCAGAGAGATCCGCGAGAAAATTTGTAACGGGGATAAATCAGTCATTGATAAAGCGTTAAGTGCTTTGGAAAAAACCGATGATTGGCAGGAAGAGGCAACGAATTTTACAAAAGAAGGAAAAGAAATTACAGTTATCAGCCGTTGGACACTGGTTAGAAACGAATTGGGAAAACCCGATTATTATCTGATTAATAATACTGACATAAGCGATTTAAAACATACCGAACATCAGCTTTTAAGGGCTCAAAGACTTGAATCAATCGGAACTCTGGCGGGCGGAATTGCTCACGACCTTAATAATGTTTTATCACCGATACTGATGACAGTTGATATGCTCGAAACGGATCTGGAATTGCCCGAATCAAGTTTGCCGTGGCTTTCGATCATACGCGAAAACACCGAACGCGGAGCCGATCTGATAAAACAGGTCTTAACCTTTGCAAGAGGAGCAGAAGAGGGTAATCGTGAACAAATCCAGATCGCTTATTTGATCAAAGAACTTGTCAGTATGTGGAAAAACACTTTGCCGCCCAATATCAAAATCGAATACAACATCAAACCGCAACTGCCGCTTATTTCCTCTGATTCAACGCAGATACATCAGATATTGATGAACCTCGTCGTCAATGCCAAAGATGCTATGAGAGATTCTGGCGGAACGCTCAAAATCGCCGCCGAAAATGTGGAAATTGATGAAAACTATAGCCAAATAAATCCAAATGCCGAAATCGGTAAATATGTTTTGATAACCGTTGAAGATACGGGAACGGGAATGTCGCCCAAAACGCTGGAGCAGATATGGGACCCTTTTTTCACGACAAAGGACATCGGAGAAGGCACAGGTTTAGGTCTTTCAACGACACGTTCCATTGTCAAAGCAAATGGCGGTTTTATTAATGCTTACAGCGAATTGAGCAAAGGAACAAAATTTAGTATTTATTTACCCGTAGTTGAAAGTTCCGATAACGATGAACGAATTGAAAAACAAATCAAAAGTTATCCCAGAGGAAACGGCGAACTTATTTTAATCGTTGACGATGAAGAATATATCCGTCGCGTAACTTCCGCAACACTTGAAAAATTCGGCTATAAAACCTTAACCGCAATCGACGGCACGGAAGCAGTTGGAATTTATTCGCAACAGGAAAAAATTGATCTGGTAATAACCGATATGGCAATGCCATATATGGACGGAGCGGCAACGATTTGGGCTTTAAGAAAAATGAACCCCGACCAAATAATAATTGCCGCCAGCGGTTTGACCACCGCTCAACAAACCAAAAGCAAGGAACTAAGCGTCAACGATTTTTTAGCAAAGCCTTTTACCAGCGAAAAACTTCTGACAGCAATTGCCAAAGTGCTTTCCGATGCCTAATTGGATTTTCCCGCATGAACTTCAGGCGGGAAATAAAATGCTCAATACCTACTGATCCTCATATATGTGTCCATCGTAAAATCAGCAATAATCTATTTATTCAGCAATTGTCTGTTGTTATTCAAGACCTTCAATCCAAGTGGTATTCCTGCTAAAACTGCTCCGCACATCATTGCCGTTCCAATAGCTTTTCGTTGATTATTATTCAATAAACCTGCGGTCAAAAGTCCTAATGCAAATCCGCCAGCAAATTTTAATGTCGAAGTTTCAACAAGTTCTCTGTAAGTAAAATCCAAACGACTTGCTTCACGCTGATCTGTTTTCAACCATTCCGACGCTTCATCTTTTTCCGTTAGCGAAAAACTTTTTCCAACAAGAGTCGGTATTAACGCACATTCGACCTCAAAAATCTTTTTAACCCAATTTAGATCGGTAACGAGTGCTACCTTTTCACAATTCGGTAGTAGAGTCGGATGCTTAAGCCAGAATTTTATGTCTGCTTTGATCGCCTCAGCTGTTATATCCTTTATACTAAAATCAGTAATTTCCGTATAAAATTTAACCTTTCCGCTTTCTTCTACTTTTGATTCAAATAGTCCAAATACATTTCGCAATTCGTCCTTTCCCATTTCTCCATCTACTCTAAAACCCAGAGTATTTTCTTCCTGCATATCTAAGATTTCGATCATTTTTCTTTTACCTCTCTCTATTATTTCCTTGTGGATTAACAAAGTCAGGTGCAATTTTCATTCCTACGAATAAAGCAGTCTTTTGAGCAGATTTGAGTTTCAAAACCCAAATTAAATGCGGAAACTTACGCGGAACATTGCGGAATTTCCCGCATTCTAAAACCAAAAATACTGAGGAAGCAAGCATTAAACCGACTTATCAACTATGGCACGGTCATTGCAATTTATAAGTTCCGGGGAAAGAAATTTTTATGAAGATCAAATCTTTCCTAATAAAGTATAGGAGTAATAATCAGATGAATTTTAAAAATGTTGTATTAAATTTGACGGTTAGTTTTTTCGCTCTTCTTTTTGGATTGGCTTGTGTTGGTTTTTACCAATTTGTTGTTGGTAACATTGTAGGTGACGAGGTTAGATCGGTAAAAACTGAAAACTTCAAAAAAAATGAATTCAATATAAACGATTCTGAATCAGTTCTGCCAATAGATTTTGAAGAAGACAAATTATCTGATCCGAAAGAAGATGAAGATAATCCAAAATACTTCGACCCTGAAGGCGTATATTTTATTTTGGATGATTTACCTGATGAATTCAATAGATTTGAATCTTTCGTTATTAATAATAAAATATTAAACTCTGATGAAAAAGGTAACTATATTGCAGAAGACATAGCACTTAAGGGTTATGTCCATGATAATAAAAAATATGAATTTGAAAGAATTGAAATAAAAGATGGAAAAATCCAATTTCAAACAAAAATAATTAACGGCGTAAATTTCAGTTTCAAAGGTGAATTTCTTGTCAAAGGAAATTTCTACACACTAGATGAAAACGCAGAAGTTGTTAAAGGCACACTTACAAAAAAACTCGGGGATAAGACAGTTGTTTTGCACGATGTATCTTTTGGATGGATGCTTGATTTTTAACACTCTGGACAAAATTCGCTCAAGTTTTGAGAAGTGCCGACTTAGATAAGTTGGCACTTTTGTTGTTTATATCATAAAGCACTGTTTAACCTCCTTTTCTAAAATTTTATTATTACATTCTCTGGTTTCAAAATTCCAAAAATACGTGGAAAGTTTCACACAACAATGCGGGATTTTCCACATTCTCTCCATCAAGTAAATCACAAAACAATCAATACATAGCCCTTTCAATTTAGGCACGGTCTTTGCCATTTATAAGTTTCGAGGAAATAAAATATATGAAAATCAATTCAAAAAACTTTGGTTTAAGCGTCGCCATCACCGCCGCCTTTCTGTGGAGTTTTTACAGCGTTGGAAACCTTTGTTTGGATATCGTCTTTATCACTTTTATTGAAGGCACAATTTATGGAAATCTGAGCAATTTTAACTGGGCAATTTATGCCAATAATTATCTGATACTGATGATCGGTATAACTCTCGTAACGGGAGTTTTAGGTTGGTTGATCGCCGAAATATATAACGAGCTGGAAGGTTTACTCAGTATAAAACTCAAATAAATTAATGGGGGAAAGATGATAAATAATTTAAACAAAAAAACGTCTTTAGATTTTATTTAAATCAACTGGCTGAACTGCGGAATTCTTAATATGCAAGTGCGAAAAATCTCGCGGTTTCGTAGGTTTAAGTATTTATAAAGTTTGTGGAAACTTTTAATAAATAACAAGTGCTGGATGATATTTGAATGAATTTTCTTTTGAGAATTCATTCAAGGCACGTTCCTTGCAATCTATTAAGTTTGAGTTAATTTGATTTTTTTAAATTTGAGGAAAAAGCAATGAAGATAACACCCGAAATGAAAGTAAAGGAAGTATTGGAAGTCAACGAAAAAATGCTTGAAGCGTTCACATGGCTGGCACCAGAATTTGAGCGTCTTCGCAATGATAAATTAAGGCGTGCGATGAGCGGCAGGATTACCGTTTCGCAAGCTGCTAAGATCGCCAAAATTCCCCTGACCGAAGCACTTTACCTGCTCAATCTGTCAGCGGGCGAGGACGAGGAAAAACTTTCAAAAGAGTTAATGCTTCGGCAAAAAGCAGACTTTGAATATATAGAAGTTAATTCGATCGTAAAACCATCAAAATTGCTCGGTGTTCAGGATACCGATCTGCGGGTTATTTTTCTGGATGTTACCGAAGATGCCGCGAATCAAAAAGACCCGATGCCGAAAATTGCCAAAGGACTCGTTTCTCTAAAAAACAAGAGCGATATTTTGCTCATTCGTCATCCGTTTGACCCGATTCCGCTTCGGGAACTATTTGCCCGCCGACATAATTTGGAAAGTTGGGCGGAAGAACGCCTTCCGAATGACTGGTATATTTATTTTTTTCATCCCGAAGCGATGGCTGCTGCCGCCGTTGCACATCCGTCACTGACTCATATTTCAAATAAAACAGAAATGTAGAAGTTAGTGAATGCAAATATAAATCTCAAAATGAAAAACATTAGATTGGAGAAAATTATTATGAAAAAGATTCTAATTTTAGGCGGCGGTTTTGGTGGATTGGTAACGGCAGAAAATTTAGCTGAATCGTTGAACGGTGAACATCAAATAACACTTGTTTCGCCGAACAGAACATTTACGTTTTATCCCGCACTTGTCCGGCTTGCCTTCGGGCAGCTTGAAGAAGAAGACGTTACATTTGATCTCGAGAAGAAATTAACTAAAATCGGCGTTAAATTTGTCGAAGGCGAGGTTCTGCATCTCAAACCCGAAATTCATCGAGTGCAAATTGCAGGCAAAGAATTCAACGGCGATCTCTCTTATGATTATCTGGTGATCGCTATGGGCAGACGGCTTGCAACCGAAAAGATATATGGATTCTTTGACCACGCACATCATCTTTTGGGCGTTAAGGCGGCGAAAGAATTCGGCAAGGCGGTTGATGAATTCGATCACGGAAATATTGTCGTGGCGATGTCGCCCGATTCATTTTTGCCCGTTCCTGTTTGCGAAACAGCTTTTGCACTCGCAAATTTGAAAAAGGATTCTCCGACCAAACCCGTAACGATCACAGCGGTTTTTCCCGAAACAGTTGAAAAGGCGTTCGGCGGGGCGAAAATTCACGACGAATTGGAAAAAGCGTTTAACAAACATCAGATCACATTGATCGAAAATTATTCGATCAGCAAGATATTACCGAACAAAATTATGTCGAATGATGACCGTGAAATACAGTTCGATCTACTGATGCTGATTCCGCCATTTCAAGGTCAATCAAGGCTTTTTGAAAATGGAATTACGGATGAACTGAATTTTGTCGAAGTGGATAATTATTTGCGGATCGAAGGAATAAATGACGCTTACGCAGTCGGCGACATTGCATCATTTCCGGGACCGAAGCTCGCTCATATTGCCGTCGGGCAAGCAAATGTTGCGGCAACAAATATAATCAATCAGATCGAAGGAAAAGAACCGAGAGAAGTTTATTACCACGACATCGCAACGATCATAGATCAGGGCGGAGCGGACTCGATCTATCTGCATTACGGATTTTGGGATGACAGTGTTTATCGGCTAAAAACGGGATCAATGTGGAGTTTGGCAAAGCGAGTTCACGATAAGATTTGGCGAACAAAACATCAGGTTGTTTAAGTTAATAAAATCTAAAAAATTATACGGGCGAAAGATCAAAAGGAGTAAACAAAATTTATGCCTTTTACCATCGAACAATTTTCGGTTTGGGAATTTTCGTAATGAATTATTCGTGGGAGCAAATGCTTGCGGATTACGATTTAACTCGTGGCGGTTTGATGGGATTCGGGCTTTTGTTTATGTTTTTCGCCCCATTTTTAGCGGTAAAAATTCGTG
>JBGTHN010000482.1:0-3456 GCA_041746235.1 Pyrinomonadaceae bacterium
TTGGTTGACGCTCATACGCCGAAAAATGTTGACAGTTTGGAAACGGTTTTAGACGCGGATGAATGGGCGAGAAAACAAGCTATAATGTGTTTGACAGAAAAAGCTGTGGCAATTTAGATGAGGTAAAAGTTATGCAAACGACAACTGAAATTCAAAATTTGCAAATTCCTTTAACAAGCAAAAATAATAAAGCTACCACTCAACAAGAAACAGTTAAAGTTTTTCGGTGGACGCAAAAAGAGTATTATAAAATGCTCGAACTCGGATTTTTTGAAGGTAAAAGAGTAGAACTTATTGAGGGGGAAATAATCGAGATGGCACCTATGAAAAGTCCTCACGCAACTTCTGTGTCTTTATTAAGCAGAGAGTTGCGAAAGTTTTTTGATAAAGGTTTTGTTGTCCGCAGTCAACTTCCATTGAGTTTTAGCAAAATAAATGAACCTGAACCGGATATAGCCATTGTTAAAGGAGATATTCGGGATTATGCAAAAGCACATCCAAAGGAAGCCGAATTAGTTGTCGAAGTTTCTGATTCTACTTTGAGTTATGACCGTAATTCTAAATCAAGATTGTATGCAAAAAACAAAATTCAGGATTATTGGATTTTAGACGTAAATGGCAGGCGTTTAGAGGTTTATCGCAAACCTAAAAAAGATAAAAAACTTGAGTTCATTTATTCGGAGATAACGATTTATACGGAAGAAGATACAGTTTCGCCCCTTGCCAATCCGAAAGCGAAAATAAAAATTGCGGATATTTTGCCGTAAAATTGGAAAAAGTTATTGAAAAGTTTTACACTTAAAGTTTGCAACTTTGCTGATGTTATTTGTTTCTAAAAGTTGTATTTTTATAAAGAGGAATTATTATTATGCCCGATATTTTATTAATCATTTTAGCAGTCATATTTGTTCTAGGCGTTGCGATAAATATCCACGAATTTGGACACTTTATTGTGGCGAAAATTCTGGGAATGCGTGTTGAAGCCTACTCATTTTTTGGTTTAGGACCGAGAGTTTGGGGTTTCAAGAAAGGACACACCGATTATCGAATTAGTGCGATTCCGCTTGGTGCTTATGTCAAATTATACGGCGACGAAGCAACGGCTTCGCTCGAAGGCGGAGCGTCGGATGGCGAACAAGTTCCCGAATCCGAATTATATGAACTGCGTCCGCGTTGGCAAAAGTTGCTTGTAATGCTCGGCGGTCCGTTTATGAATATCGTGCTGGCATTGGCGATTCCGTTCGGTATTGCCATCATTCAAGGTGTTCCTTCCGTTCCTTCGCCGATCGTCGGTTATGTTAAACCGAATGGTGCAGCAGAAAAAGCTGGGATTAAAGCGGGCGATAGAATCGTTGCTTATGCGGGAGAGGAAAATCCGACTTGGAAACGAATCGAAGAAGATACATTTTTGATTCCCGAAAAAGATACAGCAATCGTTGTTGAACGTGATGGCAAAAGAGTTCCTTTGACGATCAAACCGACGAAATTAGTTATCGAAGGAAACTCCATCGGAAGTCTGGACATTGCACCGGAGCAGGGAATTGAACCTGTGATCGTTGGTGAGATCAAACAAGATATGCCGGCAGCAACTTCGGGTTTGCAAAAAGGCGATCAAATAACTTCGGTCAACGGAAAAACCATTCGTAACGGTTTGGAAATGAAAGGTGTTGTCAACGAGGCAAAAGACAAACCGATTACATTAGTTGTGAGTCGCAACGGACAAAGCAAAGAGATCGTAACGAGTGCAAAGGCATCTGAAAATGGTGATTATTTGATCGGAATAGCATTTGACAGCAGTTTATCAAAGGCAAGAGATACGGTTGGAATCGGCGGAGCAACAAGCTATGCCTTTGAAGCGAACTGGCGAATCTTGCGTATGACCGGAAAAGCATTCGGTCAGATGTTTGCGGGTGAACGCTCGGTCAAAGACGGCGGAATTGCCGGACCTGTCGGAATCGTTCAACAGATCGGAAAAGTTGCGACAACCGGCGATTTTATGGCTCTGCTATTTTTCTTAATGATCATAAGTTTGAACCTTGGCATCTTTAATTTATTACCGATTCCACTGCTCGATGGTGGACAAATAATGGTTTTGGGAATTGAAGCCGTTCTCGCATTATTCGGAATGACACTTTCGATGGCGATCAAGGAAAAAATACAACTAGTCGGTTTAGGATTGATTTTATTGTTAATGGTCGTTGTGATGTATTTCGATATTTCGAGATTGATCGGGTAACAAGTTGGCAGAAAGTTTTAGAGTTTTAGAAAGTTACAGAGAAATTGAAATATTTTACAAATATTAATTTGGGCGGATTAGCAGAATTTATCATAGATTTTAACTAAAAATCTTAAAATTAAGGCTAATCCGTTTTTATATAGAAAAGAAATGAGAAGAAAATCAAAAGCGGTAATGGTTGGTGATGTGCAGATCGGTGGCGATGCTCCGGTTGTCGTGCAATCAATGACGAAAACTGACACGGAAAATGTTGATGAAACCGTTGCACAGGTAGATAAAATGGTCGAAGCCGGATGCGAAATTGTCCGCATCGCCGTGCCGAATCCCGAAGCCGCTAAAGCGATGTTTGAAATTCGCAAGCGTGTCAAAATCCCGATTGTCGCTGACATACATTTTCATTACAAATTAGCTCTACAAGCACTTGATGCAGGAATTGATAAACTTCGTATCAACCCGGGAAATATCGGTTCGATAGACCGTGTGAGAGAAGTTGTCCGGGCGACCGAAGCGAAAGGTGTTCCGATCAGAATTGGTGTAAATGGCGGTTCGCTTGAAAAAGATCTGCTTGCAAAATACGGAACGGCAACACCGGAAGCGATGGTCGAATCGGGAATGCGACACGTTCGTATTTTGGAAGATCTGAATTTCAATGACATTGTTATTTCATTGAAAGCCTCGGATGCAAAACGAACAATTGAAGCCTATCGTTTGATGTCGGAAAAAGTTGAATATCCTCTACATCTTGGTGTAACCGAAGCGGGAACTCCATTTGGCGGAACGATAAAATCTGCGATCGGTTTGGGCGTTCTGCTTTATGACGGAATCGGCGACACTATCCGCGTGAGTTTAGCCGCAGAACCTGACGAAGAAATTCGCGTCGGTTGGGAAATTTTGAAAGGTCTCGAACTGCGACAGAGAGGTGTAACGGTTGTAGCTTGCCCTACATGCGGACGGCTTGCGGTTGATGATTTTGTCGGAATTGTTACAGAAGTTGAAAGACGTTTACAGCATATCGAAGAACCACTTCATTTATCAATAATGGGCTGTGCGGTAAATGGTCCGGGCGAAGCACACGATTCGCAACTCGGAATAACATTCGGGCGACAAGTCGGAATGATCTTCAAAGACGGCGTTCCGATGCGGCGTGTTTCCGGCGAAGATATTGTCGAAGAATTCGTCAAGGAAGTCGAGATTCTGCGAAAAGAAGGCAAAGACGCAAA
>JBGTHN010000483.1:0-1617 GCA_041746235.1 Pyrinomonadaceae bacterium
GAATTCTTAAAAGACAAGACGGGAACATTCGTTCTGATGGGAAGCACGGCTGATGCACCGAGTTATGAAGCATCGCAATTCGGACAAGGTTTGCTGACATATTCGCTTTTGCAAGCAATGAAAGGTGCGGAATTAGACAAAGGCGAATTTATAGACGTGCGGAAACTTTTCACCTACGCCGAAAGAGAAGTCCCGAAAATGGCAACGAACATCGGCGGAGTGCAAAGACCGATCGTATCAGCACCGCTCGGCAAAACATTTGTCATCGGACAAATGACCGACAGCGACAAGAAACAAATAACTCTGCCACAACCCAAGCCAATTATCTTGCGTCCGCAACTCGGAATGTTGCCGAGAAATAATGATCCATTAAACCTGACAGCCGAACTCCGCAAAGGACTCGATGCCGAAAGTAGTTATGAAGTCGTCAACCGACGCGGCGATAAAGAACCGATTTTGATCTATATTGATGACGATTCATTTCCCGATGCGATTCAAATCACAGGAACTTACAAAATCGAAGGCGACAATGTAAAAGTGAAAATCTATCTGTTCAAAGGCGACAAGGAAATTGCCGATTTACCCGAAATCACGGCGGGCAAAGATGAGATAAATCAAAAACTGCTTGATGCGGTGCGAAATGAATTGGCAAAATTGAAATAGCTCAAACGGAGAAAAAAATATGAAAACTAAAAAACTGATAATCTGCGTAATTTTATTAAATCTACTCGGTTTAAATCTTTATGCTCAAACTGACGAATCTCGATTGATTGATGAATACGGAAACATAAACAACGGCGATATAAAAGCGAGAGTTGATAACTTTTTAATCGAATTGCAAAACGATCCCAGTGCCAAAGGCTATGTGCTTCAATACGGCAAAGATGCGGATGTTTCACGCCATGAAAAAACGCTTCGTGATTATTTGAAAATGCGTAAATTTCCGCTTGAAAGGTTTGTATTTTTGGAAGGTAACCGTAGTGATCTAAACATTCAATTTTGGTTAGTTCCGAAAGATGCCGAACCGCCGGAGATAGAAATTATTTATGAAGATAGATGTCCGACGGCTGAGATCATTCCACCTTCAACAGTTGTACAAAAAGGTGAGAAGATGGTTTTTAAAACCAAAATTTTGGGTTTGGATGAAGACGAAAAAGTTGAAGATGCACTAATGTTTCATTGGAGCGTTGATAAAGGCAGCATTATTGGTGATAACAATGAAGAAAGTGTTGAGGTTGATACGACAGGTTTAGCAGGCGAAGTGATAACAGTTACATTGCGGACACAAGGCAATATGGCTCAATGTAAAAATACCATTAGCGAAGTGGGAATAGTTGCCCAAAAGATTGAAGCAAGATTGTTTGACAAAATGAAAAATCCGCAATGCGAAGACAGACAAGCAAGGATGGACAACTTTTTTGTCGAACTCCAAAATGATCCGTCGGTAACGGGATATATTTTTACATTCGGAAGTCCACGAAGTGTTGCGACGGTTGAAAAAGCGATGCGTGCCAATATCAAATGGAGAAATTTTCCGGCTGACCGAATTACTTTTGTCAACGGCGGCGGCAGAAGCAAAAAGCCAACCATTGAGTTTTGGGTTGTTCCCGCCGGTGC
>JBGTHN010000484.1:0-2668 GCA_041746235.1 Pyrinomonadaceae bacterium
AACGGACAAGTTCGCTATGTTAATTTTGGCTTGGCGACCGACAAACTTATTCCGGCAGATTATGACGGCGACAGCAAAACCGACATAACCATTTTCCGTGATGGCATCTGGTATATTCTGCAAAGTTCAAACGGTCAGATTCGCTACGAGTATTTCGGATTATCGAACGACACGCTCGTTCCGGCTGATTATGATGGAGACGGCAAAACAGATGTTGCAGTCTTCCGTAATGGTGTTTGGTATCTCAACCAAAGCACGAGCGGATTTGCGGCACTACAATTCGGATTAAATACAGATAAAGCGATTCCAAATGCTTATGTGGATCAATAAACTTAACAACTTCCCTTCAGAAAATAGAACGCAGGAACGGCAAAATATCGCCGTTCCTTTTTTTGTATTTAATCAAAAGAAGCATTGGATTCAACTTTACAAATTTGAGTCAGACACTTTTTTGGTGTGTAATATAGAGTAAGTTAAGATTCAAAACAGCAAACAAAATGAATCCCAATATTTGCATCAAAAGAAGCGGAGAATATTTCAAAACTATGTCAAAATTACAAAACCTAACAATTACCACAGCACTTTTATTTGGAGTCTTTGTTGCAATTGCCTGCCAAACCAGTGCGGTAAATAGTGAAGAAACATTAAAAAGTGCAAAAACTAATCTGGTCGAACCGACACCGAAAAAAGCTACGAATAATGAGCCGATTACGATTGCGGCAGGCGGCGATATGATGATGGGTTCGCCTGTTCCGAATGCCGGACGGATGCCGCCAAATGACGGGAAAGATTTATTAAAACCCGTTACGCCTATATTTCAAGCGGCGGATATTGCTTTTGGGAATTTGGAAGGTCCGCTTATTGATGACGGTATTTCGCCGAAATGTGGACGCGGCAGAGCAAATTGTTATGCTTTCCGTATGCCGACCCGTTATGCAAATTATTTGAAAGAAGCGGGTTTTGATATAATGAGTATCGCTAATAATCACGCCAACGATTTTGGTGAAGAAGGGCGGTCAACAACTCGCGAAACTTTGGATAAATTAGGTATTAAACACGCGGGCGGCGACAGCGGAAGATATTCGACGGCTTACCTCGATGTCAAAGGAAAAAAAGTTGCGTTCATAGCTTTTGCAACAAACAATGTTTCTTTGAATGTAAATAATATCGCCGAAGCGAAAAATGCTGTTATTCAAGCCGATAAACAAGCTGATATTGTCGTCGTTTCATTTCACGGCGGTGCGGAAGGAACATCGGCAGTGAGAGTTCCCTTTAAGACCGAAATTTTCTTCGGCGAAGCTCGTGGAAATTTGCCACTGTTTTCTAAAGCGGTTATTGATGCGGGAGCAGATTATGTCATCGGACACGGACCGCACGTTTTGCGTGGAATGGAAATTTACAAAGACCGTCTGATCGCTTATTCGCTCGGAAATTTTGCAACTTATGGTCAATTTAGACTTGCCGGAGAAACTGCGGAAACACTTGTTTTAGAAGTAGAAATTGATGCTGAAGGCAAATTTATGAACGGCAGGATTCATCCATTCGTTTTGCAGGACAGAGGAATTATTGTCGAGGACAAATCAAACTCCGCAATCAATACAATTCGTCGTCTTTCACAGATGGATTTTCCTGATTCTGCACCGACAATTTCCGATGATGGCTCGATAACAAACTCTGTAGCAAGTAAAAAGTAGAAAGTTAAATTAACGATTATCAAGCGGGTTAAACAGCCCGCTTTTTTATTAAAAAATTGACATTTCCCGGTTCAAATTATAACTTCAAATTGCATATTCTTTTTCAGACTTTTACCAAGAGTCTTTCGTCAAAACAATATAAACATTCTTTTTCCAACTAATATTTCTGGAGTTTGAGCCAAATGAATAACACTTCGCATAAATTGAATTTAATAAAACTTTCGGTTATCGCCATAACTATAGTTTTTGCAATTACGGGATTTTTCGGATTTTCAACCGAATACAAAAAAGTAAGTGCCAATATTAGTGGACCGCCACCGGAACATACAAATGCTCCGAATGAAGGTAATTGCACAGCTTGTCATTCGGATTTTCCGATTAATAGCGGAAGTGGAAATATTTTGATTACAGGAGTGCCGTCAACTTATTCAAATAGTCAGGAAATTCAAATCACCGTTACTGTTAATCAAGCCGATGGAGTTATTTACGGCTTTCAACTAACTGCTATAGATGAACTCGGACAAATGATCGGCACATTTACTTTGCCGAATCAGACTCCTGCTCAAACTCAAATTGTTAGCGGACTTCCTAATGGAATCCCGAGACAATACGTTGAACATACGGCACAAGGCACTGCCCCAACACAATTTGGAACAAAATCGTGGACTTTTACTTGGACTGCTCCAAGTAATGTGGCGGGTATCGTAAGTTTCTATGCCGCCGGAAATGCCGCCAATAGTGATGGCGACACAACAGGCGATAGAATATACACAACGTCTGTCAGTACTTCAACAACCACATCAAAACCAATATACGACTTCGACGGCGATGGTAAAACAGATGTTTCGATTTTTCGTCCGAGTGTCGGTCAATGGTGGTATTTGAGAAGTTCTGATCTTGGTAATGGTGCTTTGCAGTTTGGAAATTCGACCGATAAACCTGTTCCGGCTGATTATACAGGCGATGGTAAAACT
>JBGTHN010000485.1:0-6802 GCA_041746235.1 Pyrinomonadaceae bacterium
CCCGAAAAAGCCCCCGAATTCTTTGAAGAATGGGTAGAAAATTATATGAACTGGCTGACAGGTTTGGGAATTTCCGAAAAGAATTTGTATAAATATGAAGTTGTTGGCGATGACTTAGCACATTATTCCGACCGAACTATTGACATAATGTATCGTTTCTTCCCTGAACGCGAAGATGAAGAAAAACAATGGGACGAATTGATGGGAATTGCGAATCGTACTGATTTTGACACAAAAGCACATTCCAAAAAGTTTGTTGATGCCGAAGGAAATCGTATAAACCCAGATTCGACCGATGATCTTTCATATCACGATCCATACACGAATAAACGCTTTTATCCTTATGTTATCGAACCATCAATCGGTGTAAACCGCACGCTTTTATCAGTTTTAATGGACGCATACACAGAAAAAGAAGATCGTGTCGTCTTAAAACTCTCACACGAACTCGCACCGATCAAAGTTGCCGTTTTGCCACTTAAGAAAAATAAACCGGAAATCGTAGAATTGGCAAAAGGTATCAAAAAAGACCTAACCAAATCAATGCGTTCCGTCTATGATGACACGGGAAGCATCGGCAAACTCTACGCCCGCCAAGATGAAGTCGGAACACCTTTCTGCGTTACGGTTGATTTCGACTCGCTCGAAGATCAAACTGTAACGGTTCGTGACAGAGACACATGGGAACAAGAGCGTGTTAATGTGGATAGTTTGAAAAGTTATCTGCAAGATCGTTTGGACTAGATTAATCAACGCCTAGTTTTTTCAATAATGCTTTTGAACCTTCATGGTTTGGGTTCAATTCAAGAGTTTTTTGAGCATCTTTGATGGCGTTTTCAGGAATTTTATTATAATCATATGCAATACTTCGGTTGCGATAATGCACAAAGTTTGTTGGGTCTAATTTAATTGCTTCGGTAAGATCATTGATAGCAAGATCATATTTACCCAGCATTCCATAAACCATGCCGCGTTGTCCGAATGATTCACTATCATCAGGAGAGATTTTTATACTTTCAGAAAAATCTGTGATTGCTTTTTCATAGTCCCATTGAGCAATAAATACTAAACCTCTATTATAAAAAAAGGCTGAAAGTTTTGGATTGATTTCAATTGCTTTGTTGCAATCATCAAGGGCTTTATTTAATTCTTTGATTTTCAAATAAGCACCGCATCTTTCGCCAAGTGAGTCAGCAGAATTGGGTTGAATACTCAATACTTTAGTCCAATCAGCAATTGCCGATGGGTAATCACCTTTTTCTCTTTTGGCATTCCCACGATTATGGTAGGCATCTGCAAAATTAGGTTCTATTGTTATTGCTTTAGTATAAAATTCTATTGCTTTATCAAAATTGCTTTTATTTAATTCTTCATTGCCGCGTTGAAAAAAGTTATTTGCGGTTTGTGAGCAAGCAGAAATGTTAAAAATAAAGAATAAGCAAATTACCAAGACTGAGATTTTAGTTTGCAACTGCATAAATTTATCTTAGCAGAAAGTCAAACAATTTTCACAAAAAAATCAATGCTCAAAATTAACGCCAAAACTACAGTTAAAATGCTATGAAACGGCAAATCTGATTTGAAAATAAAATTTTGGACAAACTGCTTTAGAAGTCGTAACATCATAGTAAATAGCAAGTCATAAATTGGGAGAGGAATAAAATGAAAGTTTGTTCTGAATGCCAGCGGTGTTATGACGATTCGATTGCGAATTGTAGTTTTGAAGATCATGGAACTTTAACCGATGCAAGAGACGGCGATTGCACATTGGTTGAAGGTTACGAAATCAATTCACAAATTGAATCCGACTCTCCTGTCGAACTCTTTAGAGCTACACATCTGGATTCTAAAAAAAGCGTTTTAATTAGAATTATCAAGGCTGATAATTCAAGTGCCGAACTGCGAAATGAAATGCAGTCTTATGCAAATATAAGTCATCCGAATCTCGCACCTATCTTTGAATGTGGAGAGTTAGAGAACAAAGAAGTTTACGTTGTCAGCGAAGATTTAGAAGGGCAGACTCTTCGAGAAAGTCTTAACAAGTTTTCAAAATTTACAGAATTCCAAGCAATCAAGATCGCTAAACAGATCGCAGTTGGACTCGAAAAACTCCACGATTCAGGACTTCTGCATCGCAATTTAAATCCCACGAATATTTATTTAAAAGAAACTAAAAAAGACAATTTTGAAGTAAAACTAAATTATCCTGATTTCGGTGGAATTATTGAGAAAAGAATCGTCCAAGATGCAAATGGAATAAATGCCAAATCGGAAATTTTTGAATATTATTCGCCCGAACAATTTTCCGATAAAGAGATTGATTTCAAATCCGATCTATACAGTTTAGCAATCGTGTTTTACGAAATGCTGCTCGGTCGAACGCCTTACGAATTGCTTAGTCCGCAGGCGATTAAGGAATATATTTTCAATGAGAATGATGTTGATAAATTGCATCACGATCTACGGGCATTGATCGCATATTCTCTGCGTGAATCTTTGCATCAACGCTTGGATATTCGCCCGCATTCGACTAATAAAATGGTTCGCCAACTCCGACATCTGGAACTTGTTGCCACACCGTCGGACTTTGTTGTTAAAGAAGAAGAATCGCTAAATGAGCCAAAATGGATGGGCAAGACTGCTGATCGGGAAAAGGTAATTGAAGAATTGAAACAGTCACCATCTATGTTAAAAGTAGATGAAACAGTTGGAGAAAATACTCCAAAATATGAAAAAGTTATTTTGTCAGAAACCGAACATAATCTGGAAGAGGTTTATTTAACCAGTAAAAATCACGACGACATTTATTATCTTGAAAAGGATCAAATTGAATTCATTGACGATCTAGAACCACTTGAGCAAACAAAAGATAACCGTCCGTCAATAAATCCAATTGCGACAAACACACCTTCGAATTCATACATTTTCAAAAAAAGCCACGTTTACATTGCGGGTGCTTTGGCAACAATTTTATTTGGCAGTTTCTTTTTAATAACTTTCTACAATTGGCAAAGCGTTGCAAATTCTAACGAAGCTAAATTACCTGAACAACAAACTGAACAAAAGAGTTCAGAAAAAACTACACAGAGAGAAAATGATGAGGTTGCAGAATCTCAGCTAAATGAGAATGTTCAAGAAGAAGATGACACCTCATTTGATATGACTTCAAGAGAGAACTTTGAACGTGAAAGAGGCGAAAAAACTACAGATTCAACCGCAGAAAATAAACCAAAAAGTGATACAAACTTAAAAACTGAACAGGCAAAATCTGTCAATGAAACGGAAGAGAAAGAACAACCTGTTGTCGAAAAAAGTCCCGAAAAGAAACTTTTTGAAGATACGATTATAACGGTTGGAAATAATCAAAAAAACACAAATCAAAACAAAAAAGATAAAAATACTAACGGAGAGAAATCTCGCAAAGTATTTTCCGACGTAGTAATTACATATTGATTTTAAGATATACAAAATGTCTGTAAAAACTCTCCATCTTTATTAAATGGAGAGTTTATTATATTCTGCAAAATAATTCGCCAAACTCATCCTGCCAAACGTCAAAAGAGTCAATAATTAAAACTTCTTCATTTATTGATAGAAAATATGCACAAATCACTTTTCACAAATGTTTTGATCGGATTATTTTTACTGTGTTCGATCAATGTGTCGGGACAGAGACAGGCAATTTTAGTTCAACCTCAAGATACCGATCCTGAAATTAATCTTGCTTTAAATCGGCATTATGTCGCACGAAATCCTGATGTTTCACAGCGTAATCAGTTGATGGTGTTTTTTCCGGGAACGGGTGGAATTCCGGTGAACATTCGAACATTTACAAATCTTGCCGCCGATATGGGTTTTGATGCGATTGGATTAACCTATGTAAATGACGATGCAATAAATGAATTATGTGCGAATCAAGGCGATTTGGATTGTTATGGAAATGTTCGGCTTGAGGGATTTGATGGAACGGATCGTTCAAGTTTGATAAATGTTAATCGTGCAAATTCGATTGAAAATCGGCTTATCAAACTAATTATTTATTTAGAAAGTCAGTTTCCAAATCAAAATTGGGGACAGTATTTAGATCAGAATAATCAAATAAAATGGGATAAAATTGTCGTTGCCGGACATTCGCAAGGCGGCGGAGTTGCGGGAATTATTGCCAAAAACAAACGTGTTATTCGCTCAATAATGTTTGCGGCGATGGATTATAATGCTCAACTTGGTTCATTTGCAAATTGGATGCACGCACCGTCAGTTACACCGAATTCGGCTTATTTTGGATTTTCTCATCAGCAGGATGAAAGGGTTAGTTTTATTAGATTGTCGCAAGCCTGGACGATCTACGGAATGAATGAATTCGGCTCGATCATAAATGTTGATAATAATTCTACGCCTTATAATAATACTCACTCGCTCAACACAAATTTCGCAAACATTCCCGAAGGAAGCACTTATCACGGAGCAATTATTGGTGATGGACGATTTCCGGTTGATAAAAACGGCGTTTCAATTTACGAACCCGTCTGGCGATATTTGCTCAACACACCGACATTTTCTATATCTTCTGTCCAATTTTTGCGAAATGGAAATACGGTAACTCGTCAACTTGTTGGGATAACTACAAAATATTATCGAATTTCATTGCAAGGAAACGGATTTGATTCATCAACAAAAGTTTTTATAAACGATGTCGAAGTTGAATCGGAATTTGTAAATGGAAATGAAATTCGTGCGAAATTGCCTGCCGGAAAAATTCGCAGTATCGGTTCATCCACGATAAAAACACGCGATCAAAATGGCGTTGATTCAAATATTTTGAATTTCTAAGCAAAACTTGACGATACGAAAATGTATTTTCCGTAAACCTTTGCTAACATAATCATTTATATTTTTATGTTAGCTATTCCAAAAAAGATCACCAAATTGGCTGAAACTATAAAGGCAAACGGCGGACGGGCAATGCTTGTCGGCGGTTGTGTGCGGGATGAATTGATGGGAATCGAGCCGAAGGATTTTGATCTGGAAGTTTATGGAATTGAGCCGACAAAATTAAAAGAAATTTTGCAAAGCATCGGCAGAGTTGATGCGGTTGGTGAAGCATTCACAGTTTATAAAATTGATAACGAAATTGATGTCGCCATCCCTCGACGCGAACGAAAAGTTGCCAAAGGACATAAAGGTTTTGTCGTCGAAGGCGATCCCGAAATGTCGTTTGAAGAAGCGGCAAAGCGTCGGGACTTTACGATCAATGCGATAATGAAAGATGCTCTGACAGGCGAAATTATTGATTGCTACGGCGGACGTGAAGATATTGAAAAGGGAATTTTGCGGGTTGTTGATAAAGAAACTTTTGTCGAAGATTCCTTAAGAGTTTTGCGTGCGGCACAATTTGCGGCGAGGTTTGAGTTTGATATTGAGGCGGAAACAGTTGAACTTTGCAAGCAAATTGATTTAACGGATTTGCCGTCGGAGCGAATTTGGGGTGAGTTTGAAAAATTATTATTAAAATCACAAAAACCTTCGATCGGTTTAAAATGGCTTTATGATCTGGGAGTTGTTGACCAATTATTTCCTGAACTTGCTGCACTCGTTGGAGTTCCACAACAAGAGGAATGGCATCCGGAGGGAAATGTTGATGTTCATACTTTGATGGTTGTAGATGAAGCGAGAAAATTGATTGATGATATAGATTATGCGAAAAAGATTACGGTAATGCTCGGTGCTTTGTGTCACGATTTCGGAAAACCTGCGACGACTGAAATGCTTGATGGAAAATGGCGTTCGCTTGGACATGACAATGCGGGAATTGAGCCGACGAAATCATTTTTGGATACGTTAAATATACATACTTTGGACGGTTTTAATGTTCGCAAAGAAGTTATTGAATTGGTGATTCATCATCTAAAACCGGGAATGTTTTACAAAGCAAAAAAAGTCGGTGACGGAGCATTTCGCAGACTTGCAAGAAAGGTCGAACTCGATTTACTTTATCGTGTGGCAAAAGCTGATGCACTCGGTAGAAATCCAGATTGGATTCCGAAAGAGAAACATTTCAAATCCGAAGCACAAGAATGGTTTATTGAAAAAGCCGAGAATTTGGAAATAAAACACGTCGGTCCCGAGCCTATTTTGATGGGCAGACACTTGATTGAATTCGGATTGAAACCATCTAAGCAATTCAAAGATATTCTTGACGAAGTGTTTGAAAAGCAACTTGATGGTAAAATCAAAACTTTGGATGAAGCAAAAGAATACGCCCGAGAAATAATTGAAAAAAATTAAACAGGGATGAAGAGGATAGATAGGGATTTGTAGGAATAATTTGTAATAAATTTTAGATTTGAAATTGTTTAATCCCTGATTATCCTCTTCATCCCTGTTAAAATAAATTTATGAACGATTTAAGACACGATTGGACAAGCGAAGAAATAGAAGAGATTTACAATTTACCGTTTCCCGAATTAATTTTTGAAGCACAAACCGTGCATCGCAAATTTCATAAAACGGACGAAATTCAAGGTTGCCAACTGCTTAGTATAAAAACAGGCGGTTGCCCAGAAGATTGTGCGTATTGTCCACAGTCGGCTCATTACAAAACGGAAGTAGAACGCGAACAATTATTAAGCGTTGATAAAACTTTGGAAGCGGCGAAGAATGCAAAAGAATCCGGTGCGACACGTTTTTGTATGGGAGCGGCATGGCGTGATGTTCCCGACGGCGAGCAGTTCGATCAAGTTGTCGAAATGGTCAAAGGTGTTCGTAAATTAGGACTCGAAGCCTGCTGCACACTCGGAATGCT
>JBGTHN010000486.1:0-4840 GCA_041746235.1 Pyrinomonadaceae bacterium
GAAATTGGATTGAAAGGTGAACTTTTAGTTATGGAATATGAAAGGAAGAGATTAACTGAGGAAGGGGAAACTCCATCAAACAGATTAAAGCATGTATCACTAGAAAATGACCGTCTTGGTTATGATATAAGTTCATTTGAAAATGACAAGGAAATTTATATCGAAGTAAAAACGACAATAGGGAGTTTTTGGTCAACCTTATATCTCACTCAAAATGAATATAAGAAAATGGAAGAATACGGTGAGCAGTATTATCTCTACAGAGTTTGGGAGTTTAATACAGAAACCAATGAAGGTAAATTAAATATTTTCAAAGGTAGAGATATCATAAATAAATATTTTAATTTTGAAACAAATCTATATGTGATAACAGAAAGAAAGGATTAGATTAAAGAATCAATTTATGAAACTTTTAATAAAAAACGGTCATTTGATTGACCCGACTGGAAAAGAAAATACGGGAATGAATGTTTTGATCGAGGACGGACGAGTTTCCGCTTGGTTGAGACAGAATGAAGACGCACCGGAAGATGCGGAAGTTTTTGATGCAAGTGGTCTTTTGGTCGCTCCCGGGTTTATTGATCTGCACGTTCACCTTAGAGAGCCGGGACAGGAGCATAAAGAAACGATTGCGACGGGGTGTGCGGCGGCGGTTGCGGGTGGCTGGACGAGTGTTTGTCCGATGCCGAATACAAAACCGATCAATGATAATGCGGCGATTACGCGGTATATGATCGAGCAGGCGGAACACGCGGGGATGGCGAATGTTTTTCCGATTGGGGCGATCACGAAATCTTCGGACGGTGAGCAATTGGCGGAAATGGGCGAGATGAAAGCGGCGGGAGCGGTTGCCGTTTCGGATGACGGGCGACCTGTCCCGACTGCCGGAATGATGCGTCGGGCGATGGAATATGCGAAGGATTTTGATCTGCCGGTGATTGACCATTGCGAAGATAAATCGCTCTCATCCGGCGGCGTGATGCACGAAGGGAAAATTTCGCTACTTCTCGGTTTGAAAGGAATGCCTGCACTTGCCGAAGATATTGATGTTGTCCGTGATATTTTATTGGCGAAGGAAACAGGTTCACACATACACATCGCCCACGTTTCGACTGCGGGAGCAATTGAAGCGGTGCGACGGGCGAAAAATGAAGGAATAAACGTAACCTGCGAAGTTACGCCACATCATTTTACATTGACGGATAAAGCTGTCGAAGGTTACGACACGAATACAAAAATGGCTCCTCCGCTTCGTTCGGAAGAACACTTGGAAGCAATTATCGAAGGAATAAAAGACGGAACAATTGATGCAATTGCGACAGATCACGCACCACATCACCAAGACGAAAAAGCCCTCGAATACGATGCTGCACCGTTTGGAATTACGGGTTTAGAAACGGCAGTTGGGTTGGCATTTAACGAATTGGTTCACAAAGGAGTTATCAATTTAGAGCAACTTGTTCGATTGTGTTCATCAAATCCTGCGAAGATTTTCAATTTGAAAGACCGCGGAACTCTAACGCCGGGTTCAATCGCTGATGTTACGATCATTGATCCCGAATTAGAATGGACTTACAACGCCAGCGAATCGAAATCAAAATCGAAAAACTCTCCATTTGACGGTTGGAAATTCATAGGTGGAACCGTAGCAACAATTGTCGGCGGGAAAATTGTATTTCAACGCTGATCGTTGGCGTTCATAAGTTGTTATGTAATGATTCGGATTTAGGGAGCAGTTCTCTTTTCAAAGATCGCTGTTCCTAATAATCCCCCGAGCAGTCCGAAGATAATTATTGGAATTATGAGAACTAAATTCCAGACAATTCCAACTGAACCTCCAATTATCATAGATATGATTACTTGTCCCGGATCTCCTCCCGAAGATGTCATGAAAAGACCATAAATCACATTCCAAACTACCAGAACAATTATATATCCGATTAGATTTATAATACTGCCAAGCACTCCGGCTAAAGTTCCAATCAACAATCCACCGGGAATTTCAACACGTTCGGTAGATGATTGAACATTTAAGTATGCTGCCAAAGCACCACCCAAAATTGCCCAAAGAAACCAACCCCATCCGATAAACGGTATGGCGGAAATAATCCCAATTGCTAAGCCGCCTAAAATGATCGCTTTTGTTTTTCCTGACATAATTTTCTCCTTATCGAATACTAATTTGAAAAACCTGCTCTGCCAAGCAAATTTTGGGAAATCGGCATTTGCAAATTTTCGCTAAGTGGATAAAACCAATAATTTTCTGCTTTTATTTTAAATTGACAATATATCAATTCGGAGAAAACTTCTAGTGAAATTTTATCAAAGAATGTTTTTTTTTTATTTGTTTGAATATTTGAAATTTTAGCTTACATAAGTGAGCGATAATGAGAACTCAGCAGTATTCAAAATAGAAACGCCTGGCAATGAAAACAGGAAACTTATAATTTACTTTGGTTGTAAATTTAATTTAGGTGAATCAAAATCAAAAATATCCAAAATAATCGAAATGTTACTCAAAATTGGTTTACCGATTAAACAATAAAATAAAAAAAACAGCTTCACTGATTTCTCAGCAAAGCCATCTTCCGTTTTGCAGGAGCTTTTCACCCACGCGGTGTAGGACATCCGTTAAATCTTCATTTTATGAAACAATAATTCCACAATTTGTGGGTGCTTCTTTAGCGTCATCATTAAAAGAAACGATTATTCCTGTAAATGAAACAATGATTCCTGTTAATGAAACAATGATTCCGCTATCAACTTTTGTTTCGACTTGTTCTGAACACGGATTAGTGTCGTCTTTACTAAAGTCACCTACTAAAACGCCTGCATTTGCATTTGTTACGCCAATAATGATGATTCCTGCTAATGTTATGGTTGCTACTAATTTTTTAATGTTTTTCATTCTTTTTATCCTCTTTGTAATTAAATTCTACTTTTATACATTACAATCGCTGTGCCAAAAATGAATTCCGTTACTAACAGCATCTTAACTTGTTTAACATAAAGACTTTATCCAACTTCTAAGTGCTAATTAACCAAAAATAATTATTTGCTGATAAAATTACAAGTATGTGTATGAAACCGCACAACATGTTCGTAACATATTACTATTACAGTATTTAACTCAACTCCACGACTGTTACACATCTACACACTGGTTACTAAATAACCACCTCTAAAATTAGTTTTTAATGATGATTTAAATTTTAGATAAAAAAGTTTAAAAAAAGCTAGATTTATTGAAGATATAAATGATATTATGTAAATTAGCTTATTTAGCTACACCGCAAGCAACTTCAAAAATCAATTAATCAAATTTCTTTTTTATCCAAATTACAAAGCATCCATTCATTTCCCAATATGAATAATCTAAAACTTTCAAAAATATACGTTTCGATTATCTATATATTAGGTAGTGCAACATTAATTTATGCCATTCTGAATTATAAAAATAACTTTTCAGGTTGGAGTTCGATACTTTTATTGATTGCCGCTCTCTTAACAACCTCTCGGTTGACTCTTTCAATATCAAGATCAAACTCACATTTAAGTTTTTCAGACACAATGATTTTCTTTACCTTTCTTTATTATGGTGGAGAATTGGCTATTTTGCTTGCAACATTTGAGGTAACTGTAAGTTGCTTATATTTGAGATACAAAGGTGTAAATTTTAGAGAGTCAGCAATTCCTTTTAATATTGCGAGTACGGCTTTTTCCACCGGAATAACATATATCGTTTGGACGAATCTTCCTTACTTAGGTTTACCACAATCCTATGGATTAACAACTAATTTAATATCCACATTAGCTATTCTTGCACTAACACAGTTTTTGGCTCTTTCAACCTTTGCATCAATTTTCTACGGCTTGATCAATAAAGCAAGTATTTGGAAAATGTGGAAAACAATTTGTTTTTCCAGTTCAATGACACAGATCGCAGGTGCGGGATTAGCAGGTGTAATTTATAAACTTGTTACATATGCCGATTTGTTCACAATAATAATTTCATTTGTGGTTTTTGGAGTAGCCTACTTAAATTACAGGCAGATGATTCGGAATATAAATGAATCAATTGAACAGGCAGAAAATGCCGAGCGTGAGAAAACGGAAATTGCTCAGGAAAAAGTAATAGCAGCAGAGGCTCATGCAGAACAGCTTGAGATACTTTTGGAGAAAGAAGAAACAGTCAGTCGAGATCTACGCCAAAGCAAAAAGGATATGGAATATGCCGCGTATCACGATAACCTGACGGATTTGCCGAATCGTGCTTATTTGATCGAAAGGCTTGATCTATTGCTTAAACTCGGAGTTGATGTTTCGCATAAATATTATGTGTTATTTATAGATTTAAGCCGTTTTAAGAACATCAATGATAGTCTTGGACATACTATCGGTGATGAGGTTTTAAAGGTCGTCGCTTTACGTCTAAAACGAAATTTGCGGGATAAAGATACGATTGCCCGACTTGGCGGAGACGAATTTGCCATAATTTTGAATGATCTTGAATCGCTCGAAGAAGCAATTGGATTTGCCAACAAGATTTATAATAAACTCACCGAACCTTATATGATTCAGGAAAATAAGATATTTTCCGACCTGCACATCGGCATCGCACCATTTGATAATGAACAAACCAAGCCCGAAGATGTTTTGCGTGATGCCGATATTGCGATGCACAATGCAAAGCAAAAAAACATCGGTTTGGGAATTTTTGATAAAGAGGTTCGTTCAAAATATCTTGAGCATATACGACTTGAAGACGATCTGCGGTATGCAATCGAAAAAAACGAACTAGAGATGAATTATCAACCGATCATTTCTTTAAGTGACGGCG
>JBGTHN010000487.1:0-5007 GCA_041746235.1 Pyrinomonadaceae bacterium
CATCCGCTCCCCGACAATCGCATTGACCTAGCCCACGAACGGTGGACACACCGGCGAACCTCAAACCCGCTCCAGGCCGGCCTCGAACTGTTCGGGGCTCAGATAGCCAAGGGCGCTGTGCAGACGCTGACGATTGTAAAACACTTCGATGTAGTCGAAAATGTCCCGTTTTAGTGCTTTGCGCGAAATGTAATCGTGGCGGTTTGTTTGTTCGTATTTCAGGGTTCTGAAAAATCATTCGATAACAGCTTTGTTCCAGCAGTTGCCGAGCCGCAACATCGATTTATACAAATATGTTTGCATCGAAATTGGGGTGGGTCAGTTTGCTAACGAGAAAAAGTTCGAATTCTAGCGAAATTGAGTCCGCGCCGTCTTGTAAAATCCGTTCGCGATTCTCATATTCACGATACAATTAAATTGGGGTGAATTCCGGAAGTTGATTGATCGTGGAAAACAATAGGTTGGACTTATCCACGTACTCGTTGTATTTGGTTTGTTCGTTCCTAAATGTTTCGTGCCATTTTTACGAATTGAGTCGAAATATCTATCTGGAAGTTTTAGCCACAATGCCCTCGAAACTTGAGTTTTGAAAAATCAAATCATGGGGAACCAAAAGATATTTCCATGCTTTCCCGCCACTCTTGGTTTCATGTTCGGTCGCATTTTTGCACCAAGTTACCGCGGCTTTGGCCTTACTTTCCACATCGGTGTCTTCCACATCGTCAGATCGTTTTACTTCACACAAAAACTTCATTTTGCTAGTTTCTACGACAAAGTCCGGTTCGTAACTGCTTTCTTGATGATAAAAAATTTGAAACTGCCCTTTGCTCGGCTTGAACCATTTACGTACGCCTTCGTCATCTTCGAGAACTATCGAAAATCTTCGTTCAGAGTCTGAATCAAACTTCTGCATAGGGTAAAGACATTTGTTGAAGTAGCCAAAATGCATACGACGGATATTCTTCTTATCTTCAACCGGGGCACGAAAATCACGTAAGGATTCATGCAATTCAATCGTATAGTTACTATTGCGAAGGGTAGTAAATCCTTTGGTGACCGTAACTTCATAATCGACTGCATTTTCAGTTTGATGTTCGAGCATCTGAGCATGTATTAAGCTGCCAATGCTCTTTTGGTGATATTGGAGTACGTTTTTTACCTGATCTTCATTTTCAAGATACGAACGAAGATGTTCGATTGCTTGCCCGCTTAAGTCATAAAGCAAATCTGAATGGTCCTCGTAAGAAACGTCGTCGAAATCAATCAAGGATTTGACCAAATAGTTTTCAAGCACCAATTCAGTTTGGGTTCCTTCAACATTTGATAAACGCTCACGTTGATTCGTTTGGAGACTTTGCAGCAAAATCTCTTGTGAAACGGGTTGCAGATTAAAATTGCTGGTATCCAAATCGAATTCTTCATAGTTCCAAATCGATTCGCCTTTTGGAACAACAACGATCTTTGGAATATCGATTGTCATTTCTATGAATTTTTCGGTCACTTTCTCGACAATTTTTGTAAAATCAGGCTTCTCAGTCATTTCCGCAAAACTTGCCTGCGCAGGAAGTGGCAAAGTTTCTGTTACTTCCTTGACTATTTCCGCTTGAATTTCAGGCTTCTTTAGATCCTCAGAACTTGAAAGACGCTCGTATTTCTTGATTACATCGAGTGTTGTCTGCGCAATTTCCCGGTCGATTGGTTTTTCAAATACAATTTGCTGTTGAACTGATTCATCACGATTGCCTTGTCCATCGATATTAGAATCCTGCAAGCGATCTCTGACAAGAGTTGAGATAATAAATGGTTCTACGGTGACGGCTTTCCGCTCCTCGACTGCAATGTCCTTACCAATAAACACTGGGACAACCTTCAAAACTGAATCCGGACTATTTGCCTCATCTACGATCTCTTGAAACTTATCGTGAGCAACAATCGTCAGCCGATCCACAGCCTTAACGCCGGTTCGCTTTCCAAATGGAAGTCTCAATCCACGCCCTATTGATTGCTCCACTAACGTACTCGATTTCGCAGCTCGAAGAGGTACGATCGTATATAGATTCGTTACATCCCAACCCTCTTTTAACATATTAACGTGGACGACTATTTCCGTTTCCTCGTTCGGGTCTTCAATCGCTAATAATCGCGAAACCGTATCATCTGATTCAGCGCGTTGCTGATTAGAATGAACGGTGATTACCTTGTCTTTATACCGACCACCAAAGAATTCATCTTGTTTTATGGTACGTACAAGAGCTTCTGCGTGATCCGTATCTCGCGCGACAATCAACATGAAAGGCTTTACAAATTTTTTATCGTATTGCTTTGAATAGGTTTCGAGCTCCACTTTTGTGCTTTCATGAATACGCACACCATCTTTCAGCTTTATTTCTTCGAGTTGAGCGGCTGAATAATGATCTGGGTCAAAGTTCTCGCGTGTTGCTACCGTCGGCTCTTTTACAAAGCCGTCTTCCAACGCTTTCGACAATGGATAGCTGTAAATTACATTTTTGAATGGAATCGTATTCTGTCCAGATTCTATCTGCGGCGTTGCCGTTAATTCGAGTCCGAGAATCGGGTTTAGCTCATTAATCGCATTCATTCCTGCTTGTGCACGGTAGCGATGGGATTCATCCATCAGCAAAACAAGATCGTCGAGATTGGAAAGATAATTAAAATAGCTTTCGCCGATATACTCACTCAGCCTCTTGATCCGCGGAGCTTTTCCTCCGCGAACTTCAGAATTTATTTTTGAGATATTGAAGATGTTTATGTGAACTGCAGATTCACCGAATAGATCTCTTGCTCGAATTCCACGGCCTGATTCGTAGTTGTCGCCCGTTATGAGCTCTGGCGGTTCATTTGCAAAAGCTTCGATTCCTCTTAAAACATATTTGTCGCTACCTGGAGAAAAGTCGGCCAACAGTTTGTCATAAATCGTCAAATTCGGTGCGAGAACGAAAAAATGCTTTATGCCTTTCTCCTGGTAAAGATACGCGATAAAAGCACCCATCAAGCGAGTTTTTCCTACACCGGTTGCAAGAGCAAAACAGAGGGAAGGAAAATCGCGCTCAAAATCAGAAACATTTGGATATTCCAATTTTACTATTTCTAAAGCCTTGGCAACGTCCGCATTTTTTTTTAGAGATAGAATTTCGCAAATTCGCGCGAGTATTTCGAGCGATTCACGCTGTGGAGGGCGAAGTGAAAGTCTTGCACTTATCGTGTTTACATTTCGGTTCATATTAGGGGTTTCTATTCCTCTTCATCGCTATCAAAAAGTGAAGCCTGTCTGCTATCTTTTGGGACGATGAAACCGGGCTCCTGATCGTCTTCGTCGTCTCGCAAAGGCAACTCCTTTATCTCGAGCGAATAATCATCTCTATCCCATTCACAGCGATTCAATACCGAATTCGGGATTTTTTGAATTGTCAGATTCGGGAATTCGGTCTTTCCGGCACGGAATGATTTACAACACACTAAAAGAGTTCGATCATCGCCGACTTCATCGGAGATGGCCTGTAGGATTTCGCGGGAAAGCTGCTGCGTAGTTACGTAGATGAAATCATTTTCTGTCGAATAGCCTTGCTTCCAATAGACTGAATCAGAAGGCTCGTAAGTAAATCCAAGCTGTTTGCACATCGCTTCGGTGAGCATTTCAGCGTTGTATTCGGGATTAATTATGTAATTGCCCCGTTTGTCCTTTTTTAGTAAGGAAGGAGCAAGTTCATAAAACCGAAAACCACCGCCACCTTTCCATCCTACAGCTTCGGTGATTCCGCCTGAATCTTCACCGTCAATCACTCTTTGCAAGCGCGGAACAATATGCGTATTGCAGTGTTCGCCCAGTTCGACCATTATCCAGCGCCGCCGCATCTTGTGTGCGACTGCTCCGGTTGTTCCCGAGCCGGCGAAGGAATCCAAAACTAAATCGTCTTCGTTTGTGGCAATTTCAATAACCTTCTTCAGTAATTTTTCAGGTTTTGCTGTTGTAAAAGGTTCAATATCTGGAAATAACAAGAGCATCTCTTTCTTTGCTTCTTGGTTATTTCCATTATCTTCGTGATTCCACCAAGAATCCGGAACTATTCCTTGCTGAACTTCATTCATAAAGACCTTCAATCGGGGAGATCTATCTCCTTTGGGTCCAAACCAAAGCCTGTTTTCTAATATTAACTTCTCAGTTCTTTCAGGTAATCCATTCCAATGTCTTCCTGCTGGAGGATTCGCAGATTCTCCTGATGGCAAATCAATCGGGTAACGATATGCCTTTCTTTTTTCGGAATCTTCAGATTGGACCGAATATGAAACACTCTGCCAATCACCACGCGGATCATTATCTGGATTCTTAAAAGCCTTTTTCTGTTTCTTATTTCTCGGAAGTAGATTTCTTTTCCAGCTCTCAATATTTTTTGCATATATGAGAATAAAGTCATGGCTACTTGAGATTAGCGCCTTGTTCTTTTTTGCAAATACTTTTTGCCAAACTATAGACGATACAAAATTCGGTCTTCCAAAAATCTCGTCACACAAAACTTTACAATAATGAGCTTCGTTATCATCAAGAGTAATCCAAATTGAACCGTCTTCACTAAGCAGTCTACGCAAAATTTCCAAACGATCACGAATTAAAGAAAGCCAGAGCGAATGTTCAATGCCGTCATCGTAATGCATAAAAGCCGAACCCGTGTTATACGGCGGATCAATGTAAATACATTTCACTTTGCCCGTATACTCTTGTTCAAGCGCCTTAAGTGCCAGCAGATTATCGCCTTTAATTAAAATATTGTCGAAAATATCGTCTTCCGTCACACGATGCGTAGCGTGGTAAGACTTCTCCTTATCCTCAAGCAAAATCCGCGGCTCGAGCCTCTTCCGATCATCTTTACCAATCCAAGTAAGTTCGAGTTTTTGTTTGTTTCTAGCCATGATCCTTAAATAAAATTTACAATTCTTGTGGAAGCATTCTCATTGGTGTATGGGAACAGGAACACTTGAATCCTCCCTCCG
>JBGTHN010000488.1:0-6227 GCA_041746235.1 Pyrinomonadaceae bacterium
CTTATAATCGTGTGATCAAAGACCTGAATGGCTTGAGCGAAGAAGAGTTTTTACAAAAGATCAGTGAAAATTTTGTGATAACGGACACCGAACAAAAAGTTCCCGAAAATCACGGTGAATTTTTTATGTATATGGACGGAAAATGGCGAAAGTTAAGATTTGCGGTTGATTTTTTTCATGCACCTGATGCGATTGAAAGACTCGATGTAAGTATTCTTCAAAAGTATCTGCTCGCACCGCTTTTAGGAATCGGCGATGCACGGATTGATCAAAGAATCGGTTTTGTCGGCGGAGCCAGAGGAACTGCCGAACTTGAAAGAATCGTTGACGAAGGAATCGCTAAAGTTGCGTTTTCAATGTATCCGACAACGATGAATGACTTATTCGATGTTTCCGATATGGGCGAAATTATGCCGCCGAAATCAACCTGGTTCGAACCAAAATTAAAAGACGGTTTGTTGGTTCATTTGATCTAAACCCAACTTTTCTCAAGTTGAATATCTCGGACGGCATATAAAATTCCGTCCGGTCTTTTTTCAAGTTGGACGATCGGATTGAATCCACCTTTTTTGCCGGCTTTTTCCCGCTCACGGGCGGAGATAAATTTATCGCCTTCAAATAAAACTGAGTCAATCGAATCTTCTTTAAAATTTTTGCCTGTCAGAGTCATATGAATATGTGCGGCAAAAGTCGTATTTGGATATGATGCAGGCTTTATCGAACTAATTTCGTATCTTCCTTTTTCATCGGTCAGCATCCAACCGCGAAAACGTCCGTGTTGCGGTTCGTTCCCTCTGCCGTAAATGCCTTCAATATCGGTATGATAAGCATAGATTAAAATATTTGGTGCGGGAGTTTTTCCATCCGGCAGATAAACCGTTCCTGAGATTATCATCGGTTCGCCTTTTTCATTTTCTTTCGCTAATTTTGCTTTCCAAGCGACATCATCAGGCACATCTTTTGCTCCACACCAATTGCAATTCGTTTGATTTGCATTTTTCTTTATCAAAGTCAGATCGTTTGGTTTTTCACTTTTTTGTGCATTAGCACAATCACTCAAAAAGGGAATTGCCAAAGCAAAAGCTGAAACTCTTTTCAAAAAATCCCGTCTATTCTCTTTATATTTCATACTTTTTCTCTCTTTATGAATTTGTATTCTACATATAATACACCGCCGATAGTAAAAATGTGGCAAGAATTTGTTTTGTGATCCAAGAGTTTGTTGCTCAACAAAATTTAGCTTAAAATCCATTTTAAATTATGTTTGAAACCGAAAGATTATTTTTGCGAAAACTGCAAGACTACGATGTTGATGAAATATTCAAAATGCGTAGCGATGAAGAAATTATGCGTTTTATACGCACGCCGCAAACCGAACGGGAGGAATCCTTGCATTGGATAAAAATGATCTCGGCAAGATGGGATAATGAAAAGATTGGTTTTTGCGGCGTTATTGAAAAAGAAACAAAAGAATTCGTCGGTTGGTGCGGACTTTGGAAACTTGTCGAAACTAATGAGATCGAGGTCGGTTACGCAATCAAAAAAGAATTTTGGGGAAAAGGTTACGCGACAGAAGCCGCCCAAGTTTGCCTTAAATATGGTTTTGAAGAATTAAATCTTGAAAAAATCGTCGCTGTTGCCTTTCCTGAAAATGAACCTTCCCAAAATGTTATGAAAAGACTCGGAATGAAACGTATTGGAATCGGCAGATTTTATGATAATGATTTAGTTCAATATGCAATTTCAAAGGAAGATTATGCTCGAAACTGAAAGACTTTTGCACCGAAAATTTACGACCGATGATCTGGATAAACTTATTGAAATTCGATCAGATGAAGAGGTCAAAAAATACATCGGCGGAGATAAGATGCAAAATCCCGAATCATTAAAAAGCCGTCTGGAATTTTACATTTCCTGTTATGAGAAAAATATCGGATTGCAAGCATTGATCTGGAAAGAAACAGGAGAAATGATCGGTTGGAGCGGCTTGCAACCGCTTGAAAATTCGGACGAGATCGAAGTCAGTTATGGAATGATAAAAGAATTTTGGCGAATGGGAATCGGTTTTGAAACAGCTTTCGCGTGGCTCAAATATGGTTTTGACGAACTCGGACTTGAAAGAATCGTTGCCGTCGCAGATAAAGATAATGTCGGTTCGTGGAAAATTATGGAAAAACTTGGAATGAAATATGAAACAACAACTGAGCATTACGAAATGCAATGTGTTGTTTATGCAATTTCAAAAGATGAGTTTGCTTCACAGAATTTTTGAAAAATTTGAATAAATTTAGTAGTTTCGTTTATAATTTAAACACGGTTTAACGAGCCGTGTTTTTTCTTTATATTTTTTCAACTTTTATTCAAAATTCTAATCAAATGAAACCAAATATTCCAAAATTAGTTTTCGCCATTCTTGCTGCAATTTATTTTCTATGGATCGCCGCTAAACCAATGCACGGCTCGTTTTTAGACCTCGTTGATCTACCAATTCACGAAACGGGACATCTTTTGTTTCGACCGTTTGGCGAATTTATGATGATCGCGGGCGGTTCGCTTTTTCAAGTCATTTTTCCGGCAGTTTTCGTAGGTTATTTTGTCTGGAACGAGAAACAATATTCGGCGGCGATGGTTCTTTTTTGGGTTGGTCAGAGTATTTTAAATATTTGGGTTTATGCAAGCGATGCGGTTGTGATGCAACTTGTTCTAACAAGTGGAATTACGGGAAGCGAGGGAAGTTTTCACGATTGGAATTATCTTTTGACCACGACGGGTTTAATAAATTCAACTTCGACGGTTGCAGGTCTCATTAGATTTGTCGCAACGCTTACAATTCTTGCGGCAAGCGGACTTTCGGTTTATTATTCATTCAATAGTTCTGAAGAATAATAAATTATGAAAGCAACATTAATTACGGGAGCATCAAGCGGTATCGGCGAAGCCTTTGCAAGAAGGCTGGCAAGTGAAGGACACAATCTTGTATTAGTTGCACGCAACGAGAAAAAACTTGTCAAAGTTTGTGATGAGTTGATGGCAACAAACGACATTTTGGCTCATTATGTGGCGATCGATCTTAATGATTATCAAGCCGATCTGCGACTTTTCAAAGAAACAGTTCATCACGACATTGAAGTTGATTGGCTGATAAACAACGCCGGTTTTGGTTCGATGGGAGATTTTTCGGAACTGAATATCGAGAACGAACTCGAAATGATAAGTTTGAATATAATGGCTCTAGTCGCTTTGACACATCGTTATTTGCAACAGATGCGTGAGCGAAAAAGCGGAACTATCATCAATGTTTCATCAACCGCAGGCGTGCAACCGATCCCATTTATGGCAACTTACGCCGCGACAAAATCATTCGTTACATCATTTACCGAAGCCATCGCCGAAGAAAATCGTCCGCACGGAATCCGCGTAATGGCACTTTGTCCGGGAGCAACCGAAACGAACTTTTTCGCTGCTTCAAACATTAAAGACCCCGTAAAAATTAAAGGAACACAAACCGCCGAAGAAGTTGTCGAAGCAGCACTTGAAGGTTTGGAAAAAGGCAAAACTACAGTTATTTCAGGTTGGATGAATTCCCTCGTCGCTCACGCCGCTTCGCTTGCTCCAAATTCTCTCGTAACAAAAAGCATCGCCAGCAAATTGCCTCCGAAGATCGAAAAGGAAAAAGTAAAAGAAGATCCGCAATTGGAAGAGGCTGATGAAGATTAGATTTTATTTTGACGGGATTCCTTCTTTAATGTTTATAATTTCCGCGTTGTTACTAAAATCTTCGACAAAACTTTCTTTTGAAGTCGTTACAAAAGTCTGCGTTTTATCCTGTAAAAATTCCAATAATTGACCGATGCGTTTGTAATCTAATTCGGCATCTATATCGTCCAATAAAAACAACGGGTATTCGTTATGTTGTTCAAAGTAAACTGATAAAGTTGCGATAAGTAAGATCAATAAAGCACTTCTCTGTTGTCCCGATGAGCCGTATTTTCGCAGGTCTTTGCCGTCAAAAGTTATTTCCAGATCATCCCGATGCGTCCCGATCAAAGCGTATCCCGAATACATTTCCGCCGGAATCCGAAGTTTTAAGCGTTCGGCGATAAGTCCGGCGTAATCGGAAAGATCGCCTTTTCCTTCGAGCGAAGAAACGTATCGAATCGAAACTTCTTCGCGTTCAAAAAGTTTCTTTTGCAGGACTTCGTTCAGACGTTCAACGAAACGTATTCGTGCTTTGTAAATTCTTGTGGCAAGTTGGATAAGTTGCTCGTTCCAAGGTTCAAGTAATTCTGTAACTCGATCAAGAGCGTATTCGTTATCTCTTGCTGTTTGCAGAAGCGAATTTTTTTGTTTGATGACGCGGTTATAATCCGAAAGCGTCTGAATAAAAGGTGGATAAATAGAAACGATTCCGCCATCTAAGAATTTCCTTCTCGCACTAGGAGTTCCACGAACAATTTCGAGTTCGTCGGAATTGAAAATTATCGTGTGAAGTTGACCTAAGAATCTTTGAACGGTTTCTTTTTTATTATTGACGGTGAGTGTTTTGGCATTGCCCTGCATTATCACTTGAAGTTTGCGGACGATCTCTTCGCTTTGACGAACCTCGCCGCGAACGATTGCCATTTGCTCCTCAAATTTGATAGATTCTACAAGTCGTGCGGTTTTAAAAGACTTAGTTGTTGCCAAAATATAGATCGCTTCGAGCCAGTTGGTTTTTCCCTGTCCGTTTTCACCGAAAATTATATTAAGGTTTTTTCCGCAATCTATTTTTCCGTGCAAATTACGAAAATTTTCTGCTTCAACTGACTCAAGTAGCATACAACTATTTTAACACAAAAATATACTAAAAACCGCCACACACTTTTTGGAAAATTATCCCCTTTAATAATTTATTTTAAATGGTGTTTAACGAAGTTAAAACATCATAATCCAAGTGTGTGTAAATTACTAAATATATGAAAATTTTATCTTCTTTAATCTTACTTTTAACCTTTTCAATTTTTGCTTTCGGTCAACAAAGTACAGGCGTTGCCGCACAAAATTTTACGGCGGTAACTTTAAGTGGTGAGCAAATTGAACTTAGTCAAATGCAGGGAAAGGTTACGGTTCTCACATTTTGGTCAACAAAATGCCAGATATGTGTGTCGGAAATGCCAAAATTAAACAATTTGGTTGATAAATATAATAGTAATGATGTCGTTTTTCTTGGCTTAACGATGAATAACGAAACCTTAGTAAATAATTTTCTAAAAAAGAAACCATTTAAATTTACAATCATCCCAAATAGTCTCGGCGTTGTCTTAAAATATGCCGACAGAGATTCGCAAGGTCGTCTTTTGATGGGTTATCCGGCTCATTATATCGTTGATCAAAAAGGTAATGTCGTCTTAAAAACTGACGGTTGGGATAAAACCCAAAAACTAGACCAAACAATTTCAAACCTTCTTAAGACAGAATAAATTCTTCCAAAAATCAAACAATTCTTGTAAAATAAAAGAGATCGCCAAACCACGGCGGTCTCTTTTAGCATCTTCAATTCTTCCAACATTCAAAATAATGAAATTTAAACGAGAAAATTTTATCTATGAAATTTTGGTCGCTCTTTTTTGGATCGGAACAGTTTTTGTTTCTAAAAAAATAAAGAAACGATAAATTTCATCAACAAATAAAGCTATTTTTGCTTATTCAATTCCTTGATGCGTTTCCACATCTGAGGTAGTAATCCTATCGTTTTCAATAATGAACCGCTGGCAAATGTGCGTCCCATTTCCTTAAATGTTTTGATCGCATTTTCCGAATAGCCAAACCACCAAACGTCGGGTGTGAATAAAAAACGGTTAACGTGTATGTGTTGCGAACCGACGAGTTCCATCAAGCCTTCTTGTCCATGAGTTCGTCCGTACCCCGAATCCTTGAAACCGCCCCAGGGAGTTTGCCCGATGCCGTGTGTGTATAGGACTTCGTTGACCGTAACTGTTCCTGCTAGAATTTTTGTCGCCACGCGTTTTCCCTTTGATAGATCGCCCGTCCAGACGCTTGCCGTTAAACCGAAATCAGTATCGTTTGCAAGTTGAATCGCTTCGTCTTCGTTTTTAAAGATCGCTATCGGCAATGTCGGTCCAAAAGTTTCTTCACGCATCGGACGCATTTTGTTTGTGGCGTTTTTGATAACGGTTGGTTCAAAGAAAACTCCATCTTTATATTTTTTATTACGGTTTCCGCCCGTC
>JBGTHN010000489.1:0-2538 GCA_041746235.1 Pyrinomonadaceae bacterium
GTTTAACCTTACCGACAACACAAAAGGCAAGGTTTATATTCTTGATGATTTCGACGAAGAAACAGGCAAATTCGGTAAAGTTTTAACTTATATGTCGGGTTTAAAAAATCCGAACAGTGTTGCATTCTACACGGATGAAAACGGACAGGATTGGTTTTATTTAGCCGAAACAGACAAACTCACACGCCGAAAATTTAAAAAAGGCGAAACAAAACCAACTGACGAAAATCCGCAGGTTTTAGCAACATTTCCATCTTACGGTTTGAGTTATAAATACGGCGGTTGGCATCTGACACGGACAGTAATTATCGGCGGAAACGGGAAACTCTATATTTCCGTCGGTTCGAGTTGCAACGCTTGCCGCGAGCGAAAAGATGAACCTTATCGAGCAACCGTTGTTGAAATGAATCCCGATGGAACACAGCAGAAAGTTTATGCCAGCGGATTAAGAAACGCGGTTGGATTGCTCTGGCTCGGAAATTTTTTATTTGCGACGGATCAAGGTCCCGATCATCTTGGCGACAACAAACCCGACGACACATTTTATGCAGTTCGTGAAGGCAAAGATTACGGTTGGGCGAGATGTTATCAATACAAAGGCAAAATTTACCGTGATCCTTTTATCAAAGGCAGAGAAAATTGTCGCGGAGTTCAAAGTTCTTACGCTTATTTTGAAGCACATTCTTCGGCGATGGGTTTTGATTATTTTGATTCGGAAACAAGCGACGAATATATCAAAGATTCATTTTTAATAGCACTTCACGGTTCAACGGATAAAGCGATCGGACACGGTTACAAAGTCGTAATTGTCCGCAAAGGCGACGAACACAAAGATTTCATCACGGGATTTTTGCAGGGAAATGCAGTTCACGGTCGTCCGCTCGATATTTTCAAATTATCGCCCGATTCTTTTTTAATGAGCGATGACCACAGTGGAGTTGTTTATCTGGTTCGCAATAAAAAGTAGGTTTTTACTGGGAACGCAGGCATCCTGCCTGCAATGAGTGCGATAGCACGAAAGCAAAGATTATTAACTTTAAAGATTTATTGAAAGTTTAGAGTCCGCCACATTTTTTCGCGTTTAAGAAACGCTCATTGCAAGCGGGACGCTTGCGTTTCGACCGTTTCGACCGTCTTTCGTATGAAAAAACTAAATGATAAATGGTAAATGCTAAATGATAAATGTAAAATCGGAATATATTAAAGCTTTTATTGATTTATATCTTTTATGAATATAGGAATTACGGTTTATCCGACTTATGGCGGAAGTGGAATTGTCGGTTCGGAGATCGGACGCGAACTCGCCGATCAAGGACATAATGTTCATTTCATTGCGTCAGCATTGCCGACTCGTTTAACGGAACTCAATGAGCGTGTGCATTTTCACGAAGTTGAGATGATGAATTATCCGCTTTTTGAACATCAGCCTTATGATCTTGCGTTGGCAACAAAAATGGCGACGGTTGCGAGGGCGGAAAAACTTGATTTGCTTCACGTTCATTATGCGATTCCGCATTCGATCTCGGCGATCTTAGCCCGCGAATCAATCAAACAAAAACGCTATGTTCCCGTAATTACGACTTTACACGGAACTGATATAACTCTCGTCGGTGCGGACAGAAGCTATCTGCCGATCACAAAATACGGTTTGCAGCAATCGGACGGAGTAACGGCAGTTTCGAGATTCTTAAAACAAGCAACCATCGAAACATTCGATTTTGACGAGATAGAAGTTATCCCGAACTTTATTTGTCCAACTTATTACCAACGAAATTTCGATCATCCTTTGCGAAAACAACTTCTTGCCGACGGCGAAAAACTGCTTGTTCACGTATCGAATTTTCGTCCGGTCAAGCGTCCGCAGGATTGTGTTGAAATCGCCGCAAAAGTTCGTGCAAAAGGCGGAAATGTTCGGCTTATAATGGTCGGCGACGGTCCCGAACGTTCGGCTTGCGAATATCAAGCGGAACAACTTGGCATCAAAGAACATGTAAATTTTGTTGGCAAACGTGAGAATATCGCCGATTATCTATCGGTTGCAGATATTTTTCTGCTTCCATCGGAATCGGAATCTTTCGGACTCGCCGCACTCGAAGCACAAGCCTGCGAAGTTCCGGTGATCGCTTCAAGAATCGGTGGAATTCCCGAAGTTGTTACCGACAAAGAAACAGGTTTTTTGAGTGATGTCGAAGACACGGAAAAAATGAGCGAAGACGTTTTAAAACTTCTGAACGATGAAGAAATGCGTCGGAATTTTGGCGAAAGGTCACGAGAATTGGCAATTTCGCGTTATAGTGCAACGGAGATAATTCCACAATATTTGAGGTTTTACGAAAAAATTTTAGGCGAGGCAAAATCAGCAAGTGCAACATAAAGAAGTAATAAAAGAACAAGAGATCATCGAAGAAAGACCGAATTCATTCTGGTATCGGGTTTATTTTGGTGTGTTTGCTTTTATGGTTTTTATAATTTTAATGCTTGCATTATTTTCCTGGTATTTTTCAAACTGAGGTAAATTAATTATTGTTCTAAGAAGCT
>JBGTHN010000490.1:0-2725 GCA_041746235.1 Pyrinomonadaceae bacterium
AAAATTTCGCCGATTGTTGCTGCTTTGCTAACGACTAGAGGATATGATTCTGAAGAATCTGCACACAAATTTCTCAATCCAAAATACGAAGACCTGCACGAACCAAATCTTTTAAAAGGAATGGAAATGGCTGTAAAACGCATTCTTCAAGCCGTTGAAAATAAAGAAAAAATTCTGATCTGGGGCGAGTATGATGTTGACGGAACGACAGGAACAACTGTTCTTCGAAAAGCACTTGAAATTCTCGGGGCAGAAACAGGTTTTCATATTCCACATCGTTTTACGGAAGGTTACGGCATAAATATTCCTGCTCTCGAAAAAGCAAAAGAGCGTGATTATAAACTTGTTATCAGTGTTGATTGCGGCATAACTTCTTTTGAACCGATAGCTTGGGCGAAAGAAAACGGAATGGATTTTATCGTTACGGATCATCATCTTGCCAAAGAAAAAGGCAATCCTGATGCTTTTGCAGTGATAAATCCAAATCAAAAAGATTGCGAATATCCCCGACAAAAATCTTGCCGGAGTCGGAGTTGCGTTTAAACTTGCTCACGCACTTTTACGAGAAAAAGGTAAAGAAAATATCGTTCCGCATTTTTTGAAAGTTGTTGCCATTGGAACGATCGCTGATGTGATGAAATTGACGGGCGAAAATCGTGCAATTGTGGCAATCGGACTAAAGGACTTACCAAAAACTATTAATTATGGATTAAAAGCCTTGATGGAAGTTTCCGATTGTCGTGCGGAAATGACCAGTTATCACATAGGTTTTCGCATCGCACCGCGAATTAATGCGGCTGGCAGAATGGATGCGGCAAGAAATGTTGTTGAATTGCTCGAAGCCGATAATTTTGAACGTGCCAAGGAGTTAGCCGAATATTTAAATAATAAAAATATCGAACGACAGAAGGTTCAAAAAGATATTACGGAAAAAGCATTTGTAGAATCAGATGGAATAACTGATAAAAACTTTGTTGTTGTTTCTGGAAAAAACTGGCATCGCGGAGTAATCGGTTTAGCCGCATCAAAAATAGCTGAAAAATTATATCGCCCGACAATTGTGATTTCTGTTGACGATGAAGGAATGGGACACGGTTCAGCCCGATCAATTTCCGACTATCATTTGTTAAATGGTTTGGATTCTTGTTCGGAGTTGTTTGAACAATACGGAGGACACGCCGCCGCCGCCGGTATGAGAATAAAAGCCGAAAATATTACAGAGTTACAGGAAAAATTAGACCAACACGCAACAGAACATTTATCCGAAGAAGATTTGCTACCAAAAATAAATATTGATGCAAATGTTTCATCAAAAACTTTAGGATTAAATTTGGTGGAAGATCTAAAACAACTCGAACCTTTTGGAATGGGAAATCCAAAGCCGGTCTTTGCGACCAAAGAACTGATCCTAACAAATGATCCGTGGATTATGAAAGAAAAACACTTAAAACTAAAACTTGCAGACGAAAACGGTAAGCAATTTGAAGCAGTTTGGTGGGATGGTGTCGAAAAATCTGCCGATTATGATCTTGAACTTGATTCGATCGTTGATATTGCTTATACACCGGAAGAAAATTCGTGGCAGGGAAATACTCGTTTGCAGTTAGTAATAAAGGATTTAAAGCTTTCATAATTCAAAAAAATAATTTTGCAGAAACCATTTTGTAACAAAATACCATCAAACTGCTTACTATTTGGAAAACGAAGTTCACGCTTGTTACAATTCAAGTAGATAAAATTTAATGTCGGATAAACAAACCAAAAAAAAGAATTTTCAAATACGTGCAAAAATCCCTTTGATTATGCGTGTCTTAGCGATATTTGGTTTGGTTTCCATTGTGTTGATAATTGGAATCGGCTTTTATTGGAACATCGGACAGGACGAATTTCGACTTAAACCCGGCGATACACAACTTTCAAAAGATGTAATTGGTATTGTAAAAGGTTATGAACGGCGAGAAACTGACAATGGAATTTTGAAATACTACATCAAAGCAGATACTGCAACGACTTTTGCGGATAATCATCAAGAATTGGAAAATGTGTATTTGCAAGTGTTTGATGAAGATGATTCGCAGGTTTTTGATAAAATTTCCGGTAACAAAGCTATATATATTCCCGCAAAAGACGATTCAAAAAATTTCAGAATATATTTTGCAGGTGATGTTGATATAAAGACTCGCTATAGCCTCAATATCCAAACTGAACAACTTGCATATGATAAATCAACTGAAATTGCTGATTCTGAAGTTTTGGTAAATTTTCAACGCGAGAATGTTTCAGGTCAATCTTACGGAGCAATTGTAAATATTGAAAATAAAACTCTTAGTTTGTTGAAAGATGTCGAAGTAAACGCTTATGCGTCTAATAACGACGTAGCTTTAAAAGGTAGTAATTTACAAAAAGTAAAACTCAAAGCGGGAAATGCTTTTATAGAACAAATTGCCGAAAAAATAAAACTTGAAAACGGTGTTGAAATTTATCTAACTCCAAATCAACAAACCGACGGTGAATTAACTCAACCGACTGATATTCGTGCAAATCAAGCGACTGCATTTTTTACCGATAAAGAAGTTCGCAAAATAGATTTGAATGGAAATGTTGATGTCTATCAAAAACCGACAGATATAAATAAAAGTTGGACAAAAACCAAGGCAAACCGTGCTATTGCAACAGTTGATAAAGAATTGAAGAAACTTGAATTATTTGAAAATGTTCAAATCGA
>JBGTHN010000491.1:0-8564 GCA_041746235.1 Pyrinomonadaceae bacterium
TCAAACGCAGTGTTTTTGGCATACCAGATATTTTTATTTTCGCGGAAAAGTATCAAAGCACGCTTCATCAAGGCACGTAAAATTACTTCGGCGGAACGCAAAGTGCGATGAAAATAAACTTGCCGAAACATATAATATCGGGCTTGCAGATAATCTTCGACTGCATAAACTCCGCGTGCCGAAACATATATCCGATCATTTGCTTCGTCAATTTCGAGCGATTTTATTATCCATTCAATATCGTAAATTCCATATTTTGCACCGGTCATCAGAGAATCACGCAAAAGATAATCCATCCGGTCAACATCAAGTTGCGACGAAACAAGTTGAGCAAGTGCCATCGGTTGAAAATCACCACGGATAATGCTTGCTACTTTTTCGGGGAATTCAGGTGAATATTTATAAAGAAGTTTACCGACTTCTGTTTTATCGCTTAACACCGCTTCAATTGTAAATGCTTCGTGATGGAAATTTTGGATGGTTTCAAGAACGTGCGAAAAAGCACCGTGTCCGATGTCGTGTAGAAGTGCGGCAACCTTGACGGCAGTTTTATCACTTTCGGAAATATCATACTTCGCTTCAAGTTTCGCCAAAATTCGCGTGGCAAGATGAAGAACGCCTAGAGAATGTGTAAAACGTGAATGTTCCGCACCTTGATATGCAAAATGTGCTAGCCCAAGTTGACGAATCCGACGCAGACGTTGAAACTCTGCCGTATCAATCAAACGAACAAGTAATTTACCTTCTTCGTTGTCGGTTTTGAGGCGGATTATATTATGAACCGAGTCTCTGTAAATTCTTTCTGACAGTATTCTTTTTCTCCTGATTATTATAGCTTCAGTTAATTGTGTAACGACCTGTAAAATTTAGCAAGTAGATAAAAAAAATAGCCAAAAATAAGATTTAATGATACAATTTTGTCCTATCAATTCATTAAATTTTAACTTAATTTATAGTTTTAGGAGGTTGCTATGATTGTGTCGCAAAGGTTAAACCGAATGCATCTTGTTTTCGGAATCTTGTTTTTTTCTTTCATCTTAATTCTTTCTCAAAATTCATTTGGACAGAGTACTATTTCAGGGATTATTTATGATAAACAAAGAAACCCGTTGGATAGTATGGACGTTGAACTTCTCAATGATTATTATCAATCTATCCAACGATCAAAAACCGACGCTTCCGGCAGATATCAATTTGATGGTTTGGTGAACGGAAGATATTCGGTAAGAGTTTATGCTTTCAGATATGACCTTGTGGATCAAACTCAAGAGATTGAAATCAACACCCAAACTATCAGAGGAGCCGAGGGTGTCGGATTTTTCTTATTAGACTTTTATCTTGTACCGCGAAAAGGCGGAATTGCAGAGGCTGAGGCGGGACTTGTTTTTGCACAAGAAGTCCCTGACGGTGCAAAAAAACTTTATGATGATGCTTTACAGGATTTTTCGAAAAAGCGTAGTGATGAGGCTATTAAAAAGTTAGATGAAGCTATCAAAGTTTTCCCCGATTATTTTCTTGCTTTAAATAGAATCGGAAAAGAGCTTTTTATGAAGGAGAAATACGCAGAAGCTGTCCCATTTTTACTTAAGGCTTCAGAAGTTAATCCGAAAAGTGCAGGGGCATTTTATTATCTAGGTGCAGCTTTGAATAAATTAAGTAAGCAAAATAATAACGCAGCAATTATTTCGCTTACGCAAGCAAATAATTTAGCACCTGCTTCTGTGCAGATTCTGTATCTTCTCGGTAAAGTGGAACGTGAGGAGGGCAAACTTGAAAATGCTGAGAAACATCTGTTACTAGCCAAAAAGAATTCCGACAAGGGTATTGCTGAAATACATAAAGAACTTGCCCAACTTTACGCTAATGATCTAAAAAAATATAAGGAAGCGGCTGATGAACTTGAACTTTATTTGAAGGCGAGCAAAATGAGCAAAGAGGAAGAGAAAACTATAAAGAACATAATAAGTAACTTGCGTGAAAAAGCAAAAGTAAAATCTAGTGGTTCTTGATTAAAAATTAAGTGCTCGGCAAAAAGAATAAAACTGTCCAAAAAGTAATAACTTTGGGCAGTTTCTTTTTTTTATGTGGATGTAAATCGCAATTTGTTTGATAATAACTGAAATTACGCAAAATGAATTAAGTCTTATTATTTATGTGAATCAACAGTAGAAAAGGAACGCCAGCATCTTGCTGGCGTTCCTTTGTAAAAATCATACTCTTGATTCACATAAATAAGTAAAAATATCCATCAGACACGTCAAATCACCCGTCGGATCCGTCTTGGCACGTATAAATATACGGCTAAGGACGTATATTTATACGTCTTGGGACGTGTAGGATACGTTGGTGGACGTATATTTATACGTCATGCCACGTATCTGGATACGTCGGTGGACGTATATTTATACGTCATGCTACGTATCTAACGGGTAATCTGACGTATAAATATACGTCCCTAGACGTATCTGACGGGTAATCTGACGTATAAATATAAGTGCCTAGACGTATCTGACGGGTGATTTTATGGGTTCGATGGGTGATTTTGGGAAAAAAATGCCCCGCAATCTGTTGCGGAGACATTTATTAACAAGCCCTGTTCGGATAAAATTTTTTAATTGCTTGGATAATGAACTAATAATACTCTTGATTCACATTATTTGAATGTGCATATTTGTGTTTTAAGAACGAATGACTTTTTCTTAGTCTGCGATTGGTGCAGATGCTTTGCGGGAACTGACAAGTGCTTTGCGGAGAGGACATTTGCTTTGCGGAATCAATTAGTATCTTTTTTTATGATTACTACTCAAATTCCTACCTCATCTTTTTAAACATAAAAAAGAGGCTGTCTTTCAAAGACAGCCTCTTAAAAGTTTCAACTAAATAATTAAATTTAGAAGAAGAAACGGAAACCAAAGCGAACAGTGCGGGGACCTTGGAATACGTTAGGTTCTCCATAAGAAGCACGTGTTCCAGCCGTACGATTCGGTAAAGCATCTTGAGCTGCTAAATAGTTCAAGACAAATTGCTGAATTCCACCGCCATTAAAGAGACGGTCAAACGAAGCAAGTTCCGAGGCACCATTGTTGACCGTCATGTTTGGATTTAGAACGGTACAAGTCGTACAACCGCCTGCGGTTAATTGTGAATGATTGAAATTGGTGCTACTGATGTTATTGTCAATGCTAAGAACATTTGCTTCATCGAAAAGATTTTGGATGTCAATATACGGTTCAAGTGTGAAACGGCTATCACTTCCAAATTTATAACGATGACTGATGCTTAAATCAGTTTCAGTGAATTTCTCTGTGCGTCCTAAATCACCACGACCATACAGAATGGTTGTTCCCAAACTATAGAAATTATAGATTGTGGTTAGAGGAACGCCAGATTGAATTGACGTAAAGGCTGTAACGGCTGTGCGATGATTGGTGTTACTACCCCAGTTAAAGAAATATCCACCGTATGCTTTGAAAACATGCGGACGATCTGTTGGCAAAGGTCCGTCATCCGGCTCACCATTAGCATTAAAACCTAGTGGTGGTAAGTCGAAGAAACGGTTAACATTTGGACTGTTACGTCCATTTTCATCAGCACTTGCCAAACCTGAATAGTTACCTTCTAAACGGCTCCATGTATAGCTACCATTGAAGAAGTATTTGGTAGCACGTTTATCAATACGGACTTCCACAGCATTATAGTTACGATTTGCTTTCGGGCAAGGATAACCTGATGTAACAGCAATTTCACAAACCAAGCCAAATCCCGGGTTACCGATGATATAAGCTTCACTACCTTGGTCATTGAAAACACCTACGTCTTCAATCGCACGGTCTTGTTGTTTGTGTGTAAAGCGTCCAGCCAATACAAAGTTGTTACCAAGTTGACGTTCAAGACCAATCGTGTATTCACTTTGACGTGCGGCTTTGATGTTCGGGTCAATTGCACCTGTTTCAAATATGTCTGCACCTTCAATATTGGTTGCAATACGGAAGTCAAATTGGCAAACCGAGTATCCGGGTCCGCCTACGATCGGGCAGGTTCCGCCAATTGGATCTGGAGCTCCGCCAAGAATATTTGCAAAAGTATAACTTCTGTAATCAACACCACGGGCATTTGTAAGTTCAAAGAAATCACGGCGGAAGAAGTCTCCACCAAACGAACCACGCGGTAATTCATATTTGAAGCGGTCATAGAACCAACCATAACTACCAAAAAGTTTAGTTTTGCCATCGCCGGTTAAATCAAATGCTGCACCAAAACGCGGAGCAATCTTGTCGCCCCAACCGAATTTGATAGCGTTTGTAGTAGCCGAATCACCAAAACTAGGAACGATTTCATTTTCAAAACGAATACCCAAATTAAAGGTTAATCTGTCTGTAGCTCTCCATGAGTCTTGAACATAAATACCTGTATTGGAACTGCTGGCTTCACCTACTGTTCCAAATCTGGTCATCAAGCCCGAACCTAAAACACAATTTGGTGTTGGAGGTGCCGGAGCAGCCGGGCAGATAGGTCCTGACGGAGTAACCGGAGCAAGTGCACTAATTAATCTGCCATAGAAAAGTTGGATAAGACCTAAATTGGTATAACCACGCTCAACAGAATTGTATAGACGGTTATATTGATAACCGAATTTAAAGTTATGAGTTCCACCGGCATTGACACCAACGATACTGGCATCAGCATCAAACGTTGTTCGGGTTGAAACATCAAAAGCTGTTCCTGAGTTGCTAGCAACATTTTGGAAACCTTGAGCACAACCTGTTTGAGCCGAAGTTACGACTGAAACTTGACTACAAAGAACTCTGGTAACTGACGGAACACCATAAGCAGTATCTGTTTCATTTAAGAAGTTACGTCCGCCACGGAAATTCAAAACTAAATTACTAAGCGGATTCCATGTAGCTTGACCGTTAAATGAGTTGGAATTTCGTCTTCCACCTTGTGTGCGGAGTAAGTCAGCACCGCGAAAACCACCAATATTTAAAGTGCTTTGCGGAGCGGAGAAACCTTCAGTTGTTCCCGGAAGTAATCCATCAATGATAAGCGGATTCCAAAGGAATGTTCCGAATAATCTTAATTTTGAACTTGGTTGAGCATCAAGACGTAAGAATCCGTATTCTTGGGTCAATTTTTGATCGTATGTGATGCTTTCGTTCGGGGTTATACGGTTAGCTGGATTGCTTGAACCATAATAATCAATTGTTCTGCTCGTATTGGTAATACGCGGAGCATAACTTGCTGAGAACCAGAGTTTGTCTTTAACAATCGGACCGCTAAAGTTGGCAACTGGAAAGAAATTCGTTCCGCCATCTTTAGGAGCTTGGAATTGTTCAAAACTACCCGGTACATTAGTACTGTCATAGGCATTTAAAACCGTACGACGTGGACCTTGAAGTTGTGAAGGTTCAAAAGAAATAGCAAAATTACCACGCCAAGCGTTGTTTCCACCTGCCGTAACAACATTGATAACTCCACCTGTTGCTCCACCATATTCAGCTTCAAAACCAGTTGATTTAACTTGAACTTCTTGAAGAATTTCAAACGGTAAATCGTTGTTGCTGTTCAATACGCCGGTTCGGAAGTTAGTAACTTCTTGACCGTCAATAACGAATACGTTTTCAGAACCTGAAGCACCGTCAATTTGTAAACCACCGGCACGTGATTCGGGACGAACATTCGGAGCAATTTTCAACAAACTCGTGAAGTTTGTTCCTTTTGGCAAGGCATCAAACAACTCTTTTGAAATGTTTGTATCAATTTTTGTATCAGCATTGTCAATTGTAACGGCACTATCAGCACCGGTAACATCAACTTCAGCTGTTGATCCTGCTGGCGGAAGCACAAGGTCTGCAACCGCAGATTTATCAACTACAACTGTTACACCTTTTAAGGTTTGTTTTGCAAAACCACTAGCTTCAATTGTAATGTTATAGCTTCCGGACGGGACGTTAGTAAGAAAGTATTTACCACTGTCATTAGCGGTAACGGTTCTTTTATAACCGGCAGTGTTACTTGAATTTTCAACTGTAACAGTTGCACCAGGGATGACAGCACCGTTTTGATCGGTTACTGTTCCTGAGATGTCGCCTGAACTACCTTGTCCAAATGCGATTGCTGAAAAGCAAAGCACTATGGTCAAGGCGATAGGCATAAATCTAAATTTTTTTAACATATTTTCACTCCTAAACATGGATGTATTTTTGAAATTTATTTTATTTAAGTTTCTGAAATTTTCAATTTGGGTTGAAAAAAAGAAACTATGTGTAAAACATAGCAATGCTAAATATGCAATTAGAAAGCCAAGATGTCATAATACCGGAAGATTTATTTTAAATGTTGATTAAAAAAGGTTTGGCGGAATATGTAGGCTAGGTTTGAAAGGCTTATTAACTAGAAAAAATACAAAAAAATACAAGAAATCGTAAGAAATCCACATTTTTGGATAAACTTTCGTATTAGTCATTTGAGGAATGGCAAAAATGAACAATTTCAAAAGTGCTTTTTAAGCAGTTTAGCTAAGTTGTTTGCTTAGCTTCAGAGCGAATTTGTTCGATAAGTTTTTTTACTCCATCAATCATTTTCGGATTGTTTTTCCGTTCGGTTTTTGAAAGATTCTTTAAATATGAATTAAGTTCATCTGCCGCTTCATTCAACTTTTTTAAGTCGTAATATAAAAGTGTTGCAAGTTGCCAATTTACATCAGCTTCGCTATTTTTGCTCAATGCTTTTGCTCTTAAAAGAGTTTTTTCAGCCTCGCCAAATTGCTTTAATTGACGCTGAATTATGCCGAGCAAAAGATGTGCATTGATAGAATTATTATCTATTTCATTCGCTGCCTTTAAATTTGCGGCGGCGGCGGCTTTTTTATCCAGATTGTTTTGTGCAACTGCCAAATTAAACAAACTGCTGAAACTTTTTTTGTTAACCTTTGATGACCTGTCAAAGATGTTTTCCGCTTCAACATATTTTTTTCGGCTAAGATATATTTCGCCCAGTTTTTCAAGAGCTTCAAAATAATCAGGATAAATTTGAATCGCAGTTGTTATATTTTCAATTGCTTCTTCTTCTTTATTTTTATCTAAATTTTTCAGTCCCTTTTCAAACTGACTTTTGGCATCTTCGGGAACTTGCTGAACAAAAACCACTCCTGTAACAACAGATTCTTGTCCGCTTCTTCTTTTATCAATCTCCAGAAAAATATCTTGTTGTTTTGCATCAACTCCGCCGATTGCATTAAAATCGCCTAAATCAATGCGGATTTTCTGTTCTTTGAAATTTGTTCCGTCAGTTCGGACACGCAGATAGTAATTTCCTCTGCCAAGTCTTTGAAAGGTGTAAAAACCGCCGGTGGTTTTTCTAGAACCAATAAGACGTTCTACTTCATCAAGTAATTCTACATAAATATCGGAAACAGGTTGACGATTTTGGTCAAAAACTATTCCGCTGATAGAATTTTGAGCAAAGGTGGAAATTGCTGCTGAACTGAAAAAAACTCCAAACGATAAGAAAATCAAAGTGATCTTTAGAAAAGAGTTTTTCATTTTTGTTATTCCTCCTTAAGATTTTGGAACATTAAGAAGTTCGGAAAAACTAATTTTTGAATTCCAATAAATGTCCCATTTTTTCCTTTTTTGTTCGCAGATAATGTGCCGCCGGTTCTTGCGATTCGACTTCTAATGGAATCCTTTCGACGATTCTTAGACCGGCTTTCTGCAAAGCCTTTAGTTTATCGGGGTTGTTTGACATAACGCGAACTTTGCAAAGTCCTATATCAAAAAGAATTTCCGCACATTGTTGATATTCTCTCGCATCTATCGCAAAGCCCAGTTTTTCATTTGCTTCAACCGTGTCTGCACCTTCATCCTGAAGTGCATAAGCACGAATTTTATTGACAATACCAATTCCGCGACCTTCCTGTTGTTGATAGACGATTGCTCCACAACCTTCCGCTTCTATCAATTCCATCGCCTTATTAAGTTGCGGTCCGCAATCACATTTAAGCGAACCGAAGACATCACCTGTCAAACATTGCGAATGAATCCGCACGAGTGTCGGAATATCTCTTCGCATATCGCCTTTAAATAATACTACGAATTCTTCCGAACTCGTCAGAGAGCAATAACCTGCAATCTGAAAATCACCTTTCTCTGTAGGAAGATTTGCAACAGCAACTTTTTTCACCGAAATGTTTTCTTTCGATGGGCATTCGATAGTTTTTTCCAACAAGTTTATACTCCGTAATGAAGTTCTAAAATGAATTTAGTCAATATTATAACAGTATAACTCTTTCAGTATCAAAATTGTAATTTTATTAGGAAGATTGTTTTGCGTATGTTTGGGATGATTTCTGTAAGTTATAGATAGAAATAACGGTTAGCTGTTTAATTAAATCAACAACTAACCGTCATGTTTTTTCTATAATAATAAATGTTTGTTTATTCTTCTTCCGAATCGTTTTTATCTTTCGAATCGTCTTCATCCGATTCTTGATGAGCAAAAACCGCACCGTCAGTAGTTCCGAAAATACGTGATAGGACTCTGTTTAAGACTTCGGAAATTTT